>JADKJG010000001.1:0-300000 GCA_016722375.1 Bacteroidota bacterium
TACTGGTATCAGAAGCGACAATCGAGGAGTTTTGAAAACGAGGGTTATTATTCAAGCCTGGTTTAAGCAATTTATCTAAAGTCGCATCTCCGGCATGCAGGTTGTCATAAAGCTTTCCTCCGGGTTCTTTTTCACCGAGGTACGATTTCCAATCATACATAACCGCACCAGAGGCAGTAGAAAGCGCACTGACATAGTTGCTGACGCGGCTCCAATAAGCATCTACCGTTATGGACAACTTTTTAAAGAGCAAACCTTTATAACCCAACTCTAGTGTGGAAGTGTAGGAGTTATTGATTTTCCGCAGGTCTTGAAAGTTGGCGACATTAAGTTTACTGCCTTCAAAGTCGCGAGTGGTAGCAAAGTTGGCATAGTCTATAGCAACCATCGTTGCGCTGTCAATCGTCCCACCTTTATTAGAAATCCCTCCAAAGGCAGAGTTCATGACTGCCACAGTGAGCGCAGAATCCATTGAACTTTTACCCGCAGTAAATCCCATTTTAAGCAAATCGAACATCTTGTTAAAGTTCTCGGAGTTCTTCGAGCGGTCGCCATAAGTAATCCACTCACCAGCCGCCGACTGGTATGGTGCTGTAATAAATTGGATATTCTTATTCTCATCATATTGATAATTCCATCCGTAAGGATTACCAATGCCACGTATGTTGATACCATTCGGAATACGACCGTTGGCTAAATCAAGAAACTGGTTGAGGGTATTGGGCGAATCAAATGCCCGGTTATAGGTCAGGCGGATGTTATGATTCTCTTTCACCTTGAACACAACCGCCGCACGGGGACTGGCCGCCACGTTTTTGATAATGCTGTTATAGTCCACTCGCAACGCACCCACCAGTTTGAACCAAGTCAATATTTGGTAGTCGGCCTGAACATATCCTCCTATTTGATTCAATTTGGCTATGGGTTCAAAGCGACCGTCAATTGTTCCCTCGGTATTGGGACGAGTCATCAAGGCATCTATTCCATAAATCAAATTCAGTTTGTTAAAGAAATAGTTTGAATACTGCGCCTGCACCACGTGCAGCTTCGATTTGTCAACCAAATATTGTACCGGATAAGGAGTAGGCGGCGAAGTAGAATTATAGGTGTTGCGGGTAGCATCTGATAGTTGTGGAATAAGATAGGTCTTTCCTGCATTGCTGCTATTGATAAAATACTGGATAAACAGATTCTTCCACTTGAACCGAGCCTGGAAATACCAATACGTCCAACCTCCTTTATCTCCGCCTGCTTGCCCTGCACCCAAACCGGTCAACTCTACATTATGTGAGTTGGCTACTCCACCGCTTAGAATGATGGTAATATCTTTAATCGGGCGAATGTCCACACGGGCATCGGCTGTCCATTTACGGATAAAGAAATCCTTGTGAAACCGGCGAATATCAAACTTCGCAGAATCAAGAATGGCAACGCCCGCCGAATCGTGTGTAAACTTCTGAAGCGTATCCCATTGAAACAACTGTCCGTCGCGAACACTTCCGAAAACCAGACTGTCTCCTTCATTCGGTTCGCGCGGGTCATAGTTTGGATAATCCTGCCCCTGGAAATAGGTGCCCGATATTTTATATCCCAAACGGTCTTTGAAGAACTTAGCGGAGTGTCGCCCCTCAAAGTTGATGACGTTGCCCGATATCTTTCTGTTATTGTTATACTGCCGATACGATTTATCTAATACGGTCAGGCCGGTGGTCATCGCCACAGTAGTCATGTAATTTTTCTCCTGATCGAGCGGCGACTTGGTGATGATATGGATTACTCCGCTGGTGGCGTTGGGTCCATAAAGCGCTGAGGCCGGCCCGCGCACCACCTCAATCTTCTCTATATCCAACGAACTGGTAGGGATCAACTGGTAAGCGTTTACACGAATGGAAGGTACCGAACCGATGCGGTTATCTACCACATTCAGCAAAGCGCCCGAAAAGATATTATTGAATCCGCGCACCACCACATTGCTCGAAACCAAACCGGTGCGCATCACATCCACCCCCGGAGTAGTTTTTAGCTGGTCAATAGGTGTAGTAACGATGTTCCGTTCTAGTTGCGATTGCCCCACGACGGAAATCGAAGCCGGAGCATCCAGCAATTTCTCGCTTCGTTTCGATACCGACACCACCACTTGGTTCAACGAAATGCTCGAAGAAGTCATCTGAACATCATAAACCGTTCGTCCTGCTTCTATCCTTATTTCCCGCTCATCATATCCTATATAACTGATTAAAATAGCCTCCGCATCTGATGGAACTTCCAGCGAGTATTTCCCGTCCTCATCGGTGACCGTGCCAATAGTAGTGCCCTTTACCAACACCGTAGCGCCAATCAAGGCCTGACGGTTTTCGTCACGGACTTTGCCTGTGATGTTTTTGGTTTGTTGGGCGAAAAGAAAAGAAGAAATGGTTACAAAAACCGAAAGGAGGAGTAGTTTAGTTTTCATAGGTTATGTGTTTTAGTGAGCGAAAAATAAGAGTTTTTTGGTTCTATCGTTAATTGAGGGATAAGAGGTTTAATTTGGCAGGATGCTAGATGCCAAAAAGATCTTTGAGCAGATGCTCAAATTACCTGAACCATGGAAGGTATCGGGGGTGACCCTTGACGAAGCAAATAAGCGAGTGGAAGTTTCTGTAGAATATGAAGCTAAAGAAGCCCCATGTCCCCAGACTGGGGAGATTTGTAAAATCCATGACCGGATAAAAAGATGTTGGCGCCATCTGGACACGATGGACTATGAAACCTGGATTTGCAGTCGGCTTCCCCGGGTGAAGAACAGCTTGGGTGAACTCCATTTAATAGCTGTTGATTGGTCTGAGACTGGTCTTAGCCATACCCGCCTGTTCGAGAATAGGTGCATCGTTACCTTGCAAAAAACACACTGCCAAAAATCCGCCTCTGACCTAGTACGGACGAAAAATGTGGGCAGAGCCCGAGGATTAAAGCGACGCAATGTCAACGACATAAAAGCGATCAGCATAGATGAAAAAAGCTATCGCAAAGGGCAACAGTATGTCAGCGTTTTGACGAGTGCTAAACAAGGGGAAGTCTTAGATATTTACCCGGGCGCAATGAAGTGGCGGCTACGGCTCTGCTTCAAAAGGTGTTTAACCCGGAACAACTCGGCGCTATTGAATTAATGTGCTGCGACCTAGCTGAACCCTATATCCAGTCGCTAAAAAAAATTGCCCGAAGGCTGTGCTGGTTCATGACAAGTTCCATATCGTCAAGCTGCTTACCAATGCCATTGATGAAACACGAGTTGAGTAACCCAGCCTATATTAAAGCGAAGCGCTGAAAAACAAGGTCAGGTTCGGAGGATTAATGGGACGCTCCCGCAAAGCATGGAAGATGAGAAACTTTTGAACCGAATCCAAACCGAGCAGGAAGCCATCATCTTCTTCGAGCGCGTATCAAAACGTCACCACTCCAACACAGAAAAGAGCCAAGAATCAAGCGCTATTTATCCAACACATTACAATCAACCTCCAACGCCAGAGCAGAGCACAATAGCCAGCAGTCGCCCCCAACTAAAATCTAAGAGCAGCAACTTTTTTTAATGGGAAATTAAACCTCTTATCACTCAATTAACGATAGAACCAGTTTTTTTAACATTATTATATGATTTGACTACCCACAAAGGATAATTAATCAACCGTTACCGCTTCTTTTTATAGATATAAGGAGTGAAGTGCATTGAAACTTCAAACCCGGAATGCTGAATTGTTAATGCTGAGTATCGTTTCACGCAAAGAGCGCGAAGGCCATCGCAAAGGGCGCAAAGATGTTAGCCATATTTCTTTTGAGCCCTCTGCGTGCTATTTTCTTTGCTTCCTGTGCGTGAAGCTGTATTCCATTCAACATTCAACACTCAACATTCCAAACTCAGCACTACCCCAAAATCCACACATTATCCACCATCAATTTCGGGGCCTTGTTTTTTTGAATGGCAAACGGTAGCTTTCAATTTTTATCCACAAAAACAAACAAAACATGAAACACAAAAAAAACTGAGGAAGACTCAATTACACACGCTGCACATGCTGGCGATGGATTACACCTACTCCGACATCATCGGCGAAACGGGCATCACCCGAAAGGCCGTGGACGGAAGAATCGCTAGGCTGAAAAAATATTTTGGTGTCGAAACTTGTTGGGGATTAGTGGCCGAAGCAGAGCGGCGAGGCTTCATTGATTTAAGGACGCTGAAAAAGATGACCAGGGAAGCAAAGTAACAGGGCGGAAAATACAAGGTGCTTTATTCAACATTCAGCAATCAAACTTCAGCACTACCCCACCAAACGTAGTGCATACCCCACAAAACTGCGATGATATATTCCTGATTTTTGCTTTTATGAATTTGGAACAAGCTACCACATCCGAAAACTCAAGCAAGGCACCGTACAGGCTGAGAGGTGCCTTCCCAACGTTGGTAACCCATGAAAAAATGTTGGGACATAGCTTCCTGCCGTTGGGAAGCCTTATAAAAACTCTGGCAGCTACCTTCCTACCGTTGGGAAAGGGGTTTTTAGTGTTCGGAACCACCTTCCCACCGTTGGGAAACGCATGGAAAATGTTGCGCTACTTATTCCCACCGTTGGGAAACAGGCCCCCAGCCTTCGGAACCATATTCCCAACGGTAGGAAAGACTAAAAAAGTATTCGGAACTATGTTCCCAACGTTGGGAATGGACCACCAAGAGTTGGGATATACCTTCCCAACGCTGGGAGGCAGGTTTGCAGGATTTGAAACGATAGTCCCGACTTTGATAATGGCCCCTATGCCTTTTTTTTATCACCTCCCGCGTTCAGCAGGTCGCTTCACATGTTTATCATTATTAACCAAATAAAATCAAACCCTTATGATTCAACCAGATCATCTTTTCGGAAATTTCTTTGATGACAAAAACATCACCGACCGGCGCGCCCGCCGCTTTGCAATCGATGCCCTCGCGCACTTGACCGCTGCTAACGGATCGAACCAATACGACAGCATTATTGCAGATCTCACTGCCAAAATCGGTGCCATAGATGGTTCGCTCGACCAAATGCTCATTGACATTGCGCAGCAAAAAGGAGCTACATATAGTGTAGATCAAATTATGGAGGCCTTTTTGGAAGAAGTTAGTTATAAAAGGGCATAGTGCGCGACGTGTATCGCACCAACGAAGGGGCCTATCTTGAATTTTATCCGCAGGAACTAAAGGATTATAATGCCGCCAACAAAACCACTGTCAAGGGCCTGATGGTGCGCTATGCAGCCGCAGCCACCGCCCATGCGGCAGATTTCGACCCTTCGTTTGTCACCTTGTTTCAGAATTTTCCAACCGCTTTTGTCGGTGCACAAGACAATCAGAGTACCGAGATGGAAGATGTAGGCACCGGTCGGGCCATCATTAGTTCACAGCGACAAGCACTGAATATTTCTCTCTACCAAGCCGTGCATTTTGTGGCTTATTATGTGTTGGGCAATATTGAAGCTATGCTCGGGCTGTTCCGTTTCAACTTGCTCTTTGCTTACGGCCACAGTGCGCCTCACGAAAGATATCACGGCGACCTGTTGCCCAACACAACCGTTGTGGTGATTCATGATACCTTCCCGGAAGGCACCAAAATCAAGGTGCGCAATTTCGGTACTACCGATTTAATGATAGGTACGAAAACTGATGACGACCCAACCGGTCTGGTTTGGAAAACATTGAAACCAGGCAAAACAAAAACCTATACGAAAGATACCTTGTTCTCACATCCCGACGACACCTACCTCATGGTGCATAACCCCGACCTGAACGACCATCTGCCTTATCAAATTGAAAGATGGGTGGAGGATTGAGGCGAGTTGGCGGTTGACGGCTCGCAGATGACAGTAAATTCAATAGGCCTCGCGGAAGCGGGGCTTTTTTGTTAGTGCTGAGTTTGGAGTGTTGAGTGCTGAATAGAATACAAACCTTCCAAGTCTTTAAGACTTGGAAGGTTTGTAAAGAAAAGCCTGGCGGAAGCAGGGCTTTTTCTCGATAAGGACTACTGAATGTTATCGAATAAACAACATCTCGCGATACTTAGGCAAAGGCCAGATGTTATCGTCCACCTTGGTTTCGAGTGCATCAGCGTGTTTGCGTATTTCATCGAGATATGGCTTCACGGTATCGCAGAATGCTTTGGAGGACTCGGCTGCCGAACCGGCATGATGCGCTTTGTCAGAAGCATCATTCATTTTCTCCACCGCCGATTTAATCACATTTACATGTGCCGCAATTTCTTCCAGCATTTCCTTCTGTGCTTTGATAGATGATGCCGGCACGCCCACTTCCTTCAATCCACGAATATTGGTAACCAGATGGTTCATATATTCCATCGCAGATGGAATGATTTGATTCATAGCGATATCGGCCAGTATAGAGGCTTCGGTTTGAATCTTCAGCACATAGTTATGATGCAGCACCGACACGCGGGCATCCAACTCGCGGGCAGAGAAGATACCGGTATCTACCAGTACTGATTTGGCACTTTTAGTGAGATAGAAATCAAGTGCATAAGGGGTGGTTTTGACGTTGGATAGTCCGCGCTTCTTGGCTTCCTTTTCCCATGCTTCGCTGTAACCATCGCCTTCAAACTGAATGCGTTTAGAGTCGGTAATATATTTGCGAATCACACGCATAATGGCTCCTTCTTTGGTTTCGCCCTCTTTGATCAGCTTATCTACTTCTGATTTAAAATCAAGCAGTTGCTTCCCTACAATAGCGTTCATGATGGTCATAGGCAGGGCGCAGTTGGCGGAAGAACCCACGGCACGGAACTCAAACTTATTTCCAGTGAAGGCAAAAGGGGATGTGCGGTTCCGGTCGGTGTTGTCGAGCATCACATCCGGTATCTTGTTGTGAATATCTAATTTGAGATTAGCGTTGACCAGTTCATCATATTTTCCTTTGGCCACGCGCTTCTCTACTTCTTCCAACACATCATTCATATAAGAACCGGTAAATACGGAGATGATAGCCGGAGGTGCTTCGTTGGCGCCGAGGCGATGGTCGTTGTTGGCCGAGGCGATAGAGGCGCGAAGCAAGTCGCTGTATTCATTCACGGCCTTCATCACATTCACAAAGAAGGTGAGAAACAACAAATTGCTTTTAGGAGTAGAGCCGGGAGAAAGGAGGTTCTTTCCGGTGTCGGTACTCATGCTCCAGTTGTTGTGTTTGCCGCTACCGTTCACGCCGGCAAAAGGCTTTTCATGATTCAACACCCGCAGTTTATGACGGCGAGCTACACGGTCCATGATGTCCATAAGCAGTGAGTTGTGATCCACAGCTACATTTACTTCTTCAAACATCGGGGCACATTCAAACTGTCCTGGTGCCACTTCGTTGTGGCGGGTGCGAACCGGTATGCCGAGTTTATGACACTCGGTTTCAAAGTCGAGCATGTAAGCGTAAGTTCTTTCAGGAATAGAACCAAAGTAGTGGTCTTCAAACTGCTGTCCTTTCTGCGGCGGCGCGCCGACTAAGGTCCTTCCGGAAAACATCAGGTCAGGGCGCTGATAATAGAAGGCTTCATCAATCAGGAAGTATTCTTGTTCCCAACCCAAGGTCACCATAACCTTGGTTACTTCTTTATCAAAAAGATTGATCACCGGCATAGCCGCCTGTTCTAAGAAATGAGAAGCCTTGAGCAGCGGTGCTTTATAGTCCAGTGATTCGCCGGTGTAGGAAATAAATATAGTTGGAATACAAAGTGTTTTGCCCTGGCCGATTTCCATGATGAAAGCCGGAGAACCCGGGTCCCAGGCGGTGTAGCCGCGCGCTTCAAAAGTGGCGCGAATACCTCCGCTTGGAAATGAAGAAGCATCCGGTTCCTGTTGAACCAAAGCGTCGCCGCTGAAAACCTCCACGGCTTGGTCACCCTTGAGCGTAAAGAACATGTCGTGCTTCTCGGCCGTTAGACCGGTGAGCGGTTGAAACCAGTGTGTGTAGGACGTAGCGCCGCGCTTCATCGCCCAGTTTTTCATTCCTGCAGCTACACCGTCAGCCATCTCGCGACTGATTTTGGAGCCGGCCTTAATGGCATTCTTAACGGCCATATATGCTTCGTCTGAAAGATACTCGCGCATGGCAGCATCGTTAAACACACGAGAGGCAAAATATTCAGAGACTTTGTTTCCGGCAATTCCTGGAGAAACAACTTCTCGGTTAATAACGGTTTGGATGGCTTCCTGGCGGGCTTTATTCATATACGTTGGTTGGTTTAAATTAAGCCGCAAAGGTAATTTCAGCTTGCACAACAAGAAATAAAAACAAAGAATTTATGCACTTATTTATCTAAACATGTGGAGAAACATTCGGTTAGTGCAGATATTTTAAGTGAATTGAGCAGTTATTTGAAGTAACATGACTAGTTTCAACTATAACAGTACATATTTACATTTCAATCATTTATTTGAAAAAATGGAGAATATCTTCTCCCACTTCAACTTCTCTTCATCCATAAGGAGCATGATAAACAACAACATAAAGACCAAAGAAACCACCCGATAATGTACAATAGCCCCCATGATAGGAACGGTAGCACCAATAATCGCGTAATTTATCAGGGAAAAGGAAAGGCAGAAAAGGGCTAACCATCGTCTGTCTCCTACTGGAAGACGGATAAAGCGCAATAGATACAAAGCAATCAAAACCAATATTCCTGTTTCTAAAGCAAATCCTTTTTGAATCAGGTTTCCTTCCCAAACAAAAGGGCGAAAGATGGCACCAAAGGTTGCCTTAGGCAAAAGCGCAAAGAGGGAAGTGCAATCTATAGGCTGCATCTCTAAATCAATGGCACTTCCGGCGCTTTCATCAATAGCCAGTGTCACAAACTCATTCCGCTTTTCAATTACTTTATTGCATAGTTCTGTCCCATAGAAACAAACAGAAAACAGGCCGATGAGCACAAACACCACCATCCTTCTTTCTGTTTCAAAACGGCTCTTGATACTTGATAGATTTATGGGAAGCAGAAAACTACACCAAAGCAAAGTGGCCGCTAAGTAGATTTTTGTTAAGGCTATCACCACGAAGGCAAGCACAGACATGATGATATAAACATCGTTCCGGGTGCTATTCCATTTAAGCAAAGAACGAAGATAGATGCCGATAGCAAAAAACAAGATGGTTTCTTTCAGCAATCCCGAACTCCAGAAAACCACCGACGGAACTAAAAATAAGGGAAGATAGAGCAACGCAGGTAGCGATGAAAAATATGGTCGGAAAGATTTGAAGAGCAGAACACAGCCCGTGAAACTAAAGAAGCTGAAGAACAGCGTATTGATGTAGATATTATAGGCCGAGAAAAAGTTCAAGAGAGAAATCAATCGAATAATCAGAAAATTGCTGGTGACTATGTCGTGAACGGGGTGAGTGAAATGCTCTGTATGCACTAGATATTGGAACACCTTCGGTTCATACATTCCGTAACCAGTCATCACCTTGAGCCAAGCAAGAGGATTGATGAAAAGGATGTTTGAAATGATCACGCTGTCATCAAAGTAGCGATAGATGTCCTGTTTAAAACGGTCGGTGTAATAATGGGTATAAACCAGCACCAAAAGAATCCCGGCAACAACCTTGAACAGAAAGAAAAAGGATAGGTGCTTTCTTGAAATACCTTCTATCAAAAAGAACCTGCCGCGCAGAATAAATACGAAAAGCAGGGCCGCATAGATTAGGAAGAGTGCGATATGTAAAAAACCTAAAGGGCTCATCTGTTCAATGCCAATATTATCCAAAACTATTTGAAACCTTCTTTATTTGCTCACAAATCCTTCCGATTCTTGGAGCGCCCTATCCTACATACTGTCATCACGCGAATTGCTTCAACGGTATTTAATTTCTTGATTGCCCTACTCATTGCCCGACACGCGGGGCCTTCGGTTAAGGGAGAGGTTACTTTGCTAATCACCACGATCTGGTTTTTTATTTTTTTCAGCAATATCCTGGGAGGTCAGGTCTTGGTTTATCTCATTCCGAGAAACAAAATGCAGCTACTCATTATCCCTGCTTACATCTGGTCCGTTCTGGTGGCTGGTGCCGGATATGTTTTTCTACAATTCACTCCTTTGGTTCCCGCAGGCTACGTTTCCATGGTAGTAGTGCTGAGTTTTCTTTCGTCCTTGCTCAGCATTCACTACACGGTTCTACTTGCTCGCAAACAGATCAGCCAGGCTAATTTGCTGCAAATCATTCCTCTGATTATACAACTTATTGGTGTGCTGGCCTGCTTTTATTTCTTGAATATTCATGATGCTGGCGCATACGTTTATGCCTCATTGGCAGGTTATTCACTTACCTTACTGTTGAGTTTCTTTATGATTAAAAAGCATATTCAGATTGCAAACATCTTTCGGGACTTGTCTTTTGCCGAGTTGAAAACCTTTTCTTATGGATTCCCATATCAGTTGACCGAGATTCTTCAACTTCTTCAGTTCCGGTATTATTTCTATCAACTGGGACTACAGCAGGGCAGCCAGTATCTCGGAGTGTTTTCCATTGGGATCTCCATATTAGAAACGGTTTGGATTATCCCACGAAGTGTTTCTACCATTCACTACGTATCCACTTCTAATTCTACCGAAATTAAGAACGAAGTAGCAAGAACCATTCAACTCATTAAGATATGTGTTGCTTTGTGTTTTGTCATTCTTCTATTAATAGCGGCTATTCCTTCTTCCGCTTACAGCTTTGTTTTTGGTCCCGGATTTATGGATGTAAAACATGCGATGCGCTTTCTTTATCCGGGAATCCTGATTTACTGTATCCCGATTGTTATTAGTAGTTTCTATTTGGGAATAGGACAATATAAAAGACTTATTGTTGCTCACCTTTGCGGTCTGGTCACGATGATTGCCTTCAGCTATCAGCTCATTCCTCCGTATGTGATGAGCGGTGCCGGATTAGCAGCCACTATTTCTTTCAGCGTTTCTTCTCTGTTGCTTTTCATCTATTTCGTTATGGATAATGATTTAGGTGTGTCGCAATTCATCATTACTCGCGCAGATATTGATACCGCTAAAAATATGGTTTTGTATCTTAAAGGGAAATTTAAACTTTAAGAGGCAGGTCAACTTGAAAATCTCTTCTAACCAGAAACTTTCTGCAATCCGCTCTTAGTAATTTTGGTGTTCTCCTGATAGGTCTCGTAATCCGTGTTTATTTCCCAAAGGTCATGTTTGGTTCCTTTAGTAATATTCTCGGCTGCGAGTAAGCCCATCAAGATAGAGTGGTCTTGGTTGTTATATTTGAATGACCCGTAGCGGCCAATCAATGTAAGGTTCTCTATCGTTTTCAAATAACCTTCTACCTCGGACAGAACTTCTGCGTATCCGCGGTTATAAACCGGATAACATTTGGGAACACGATACACATGACCTGCTGTGATGGGACTCTTCAGTAAACCAGTTTTCTGCATTTCTTCTTTTGCAAGGTCAATCAACTTGGAGTCTTCCCATTTCCAGAACTCGTCTTCATCATAGCACCAATATTCAGCGGCGATAACAGTACCTTGTTTATCTCCATAAAGTTGTGGCACCCAATTTCTAAAGTTGGTGATGCGTCCAGTAAGCAAATCAGGGCTATGAACATACAACCAATTGTCAGGAAATAAATCCTTCCCATCTACTAAAAGATAAACAATGATGGTGTTGCGAAAACGCAATTGTTTACTCAGATCTAATATACGTGGAGGCACTTCAGGAAGGCGCTGTATCAAAAGAGTCATAGGCATAGAGGAAATGATATGGTCATATTCATGAACCGTTCCATCAGTCAATTCAATAGCATAGGCGCGATTGTTTTTTGTCAGCACCCTTTGCACAGGAGTTTTTAAATGAACTTTACTACCATTTTGTTCAATCGTCTTCGCCATTCTTTGATATACCATGCCCGTACCTTCCGAAGGATAAGCGAACTGGTCCACTAAGGTTTTATGAGTATTGCCAGAACCTCCGAAAAGTGCATTTTTCACCGCTTCCCATAAGGAGAGTTTCTTTATTCTTTGCGCAGCAAAGTCAGCATCTAGTTCCTTGCAGGATATACCCCACAACTTTTCGGTATAGGTCTTAAAGAAGATCAAAAACAATCGTTTCCCAAAACGGCCCGTTACCCAGTTTTCAAAAGAACCATCCAGTTGGGTCGGTGACACCTTCTCCTTTAAATAGCTCAACATGCACAAGGTGGCTTGATAAATCCCCAACGTAAAGAGGGCATTCAATGCCTTGAGCGGATAGTAGAAGAACTTCTTTTTATAGTAGATGCGCGTGAGCCTATCCACCATTTCATAGTCAGGTCCCGTCACTTCCAGCCAGGCCTCATTCACCCGGCGGTCGCTGCTAAAAAAACGGTGCGGACCAATATCCACGGTATAATCCCACAGTTGAATACTCTTCGCCATTCCGCCCACGCTATCTGAAGCCTCATATAGGTCAACATTCTTGAGTGTTTTGGAAATCTCATAAGCGGCAGTAATCCCAGCAGGACCAGCACCAATGACAGCAATGCGTTGAGTTTCAGACATTAAAGCGGTTTACAATTAAAGGGTTATGCTTACAACAAAAGAGGGCGCAATGTTATTGAAATTCAATAAACCACGTGAAAGTAAATACTGCCATCCAGTAATTGGCTGCATGGTTCGAGTATTTTTGGTCTAGATTGGATATATCTAAAAATAACTGCATTGTCATTTTAATGTCATTTTTTTGGGTAGTCTGTCATTTTTAACTTCATTTGCAGCCCCCGAAAAGGGGAAGTATTATTTTTACAACGAAAATTATTTAAAACCAAAACAATCAAACAAAACGAAAGCTATGAAAAAGGTATTTACATTGCTATGGCTGTCCTCTCTGATGCTAAGCGGGTTTGCGCAGTTCACAGGAACCAAGCATATTATTGACCCCGATTATGTTAAGCCCTATTTGAAATCCTCTTCGGTTTCAAATAACTTTATCAAGAATTTTAAAAGTGCGGCAAGTCGCGCTAAAACAGTGGCTTTTACCATGGATTATGGTGAAGCAGATATCGTTTACGCTGCGCAGAAATCAACTACCGAGCGACTGATTACTTTTAATATGAATAGCCGCTATAAGAACGAAGACAACCTTTCGTTGCGCTATTTGGCGGTGATTTACGACAGCTTGATTGATGCAGATTATAATGCTCAAGTAAATAATTTCTATCCTCGTAAGTTGACAACGCTTACGCTTGATTCATTGGATTTCGTATTCATCCACTCGCATACGACTTCTAATAATGATACAATCCATGTTATTGTTTTCGACAGAGATTCTCTTTCTATTACAGGCACAGGAATTAATGCGGCACTTAATAACAATAATATTTGGGATACCTTGATTGTAACCAATTCTGAGATTCCAAAGAACATTAACGTACAGGGTACTCCGACCTACTCTCTACTTACTTTGTATCCTAATATCACCTTCCCAAAAGGAAAAACTTTTGGTGTAAGAATTGAGTTTGCTGGTGATACCCAAAACAAATTCCAGCCTCTTAGCTTCTTCAGAGATGATTGCGGTGGAGCATGTATCGCGGCTCCAAGCACCGCAGGATTCAATAGCTTGTACTATCTCAATTTCATACATGCTACTCAAGGAAACATTTCCGGTATCAATAACCTGTCTGCTGATTGTAACCAAAATGGAAGACTGGATCCTGAAAATTGTGAAGAGTTCTATATTCAAAACTGGTGGGTGGTACCTGCTGTGACTGCCGTAGTTGATTATGGTTCAATCATAAGCAGCGATTCATTGCGCGGATGTCCTGGACAACCTATTAATTTAGAAGCGAGTGTCTTCGGCTCAGATCCTCCTTATACTTACAACTGGAGTACGTCAAGCGGAACACTGACTGGAAATTCAAGTGAGAACACAACGCTTATTTTAGGAAATACCGCTGGGCAGGTAACTGTATCAGTAGATATTAATGGAGTGGATGGCGCTAATACTTCAACTTATGTGGTGAGCAACAATGCCATCAGCATTTTGATTTCCAATCCTAATCCGATTGTCAGAACTTGTAACGAGTCAAGCAACACAGTAGTAACTGTCACAGGTATGAACCAGACGGGCAAAACGTATCTGTGGAATAACGGAGCTACTACTCCTACCCTTTCAGTCAATGAGCAGGGCAACTATATTGTTACCGTGACCAATAGCTCTGGCTGTAATGCTACGGCAAGCATTGGAGTAAACTATGTCGGCAATATCACCAACAATGTAAGCTTCATTTCTCCTGCAAAGATTTGTCAGAATCAACCAGTTACTTTTACCAATACCTCATCCGGTATGGGAGGTTCATGGATTCCAGCTTGGGATATGTATAATAACGGCAGCAGCCTTATATTTAATTCAGATGCTGTGTTTACCTATACAAACCCGGGCAATTACACGGTGAAGTTGACTATGGATACTTTGAACGGCTGCAAATTCTCGGCTAGCAAACTGATTCAGGTACTTCCTTCGGCTAATCCCCAATGTACTAACATTGGCATTTCTGATATTACCTTTGAAAATGCCATCACCATGATGCCCAATCCAACAAACGGCAATGTAAACATCACAGTGAACGGAGTAGAAAAAAACCTTTCTATCCATGTTTACAACATCATTGGCTCTGAAGTGAAGTCGTTTAACAGCAATGATCTTCCTTCTGTTTTCACCAAGAGTTTTGATTATAGTAACCTAACAAACGGTACTTACTTAGTTAGAGTTCAAAGCGGCGACAGAACTGCCATCAAGAAATTAGTGATTAACCACTAGAATTCTTTCAGACCTTTTTCAAAAGGCCTTCCTGTTAAATCGGGAAGGTCTTTTTTTATTTTATATCCACAACGTTTCAACACTAAAACGGGCTTATCAACAGACGTATAAACAATCTCGCTGTTTAAAGGTGGAGAAATAGCAAAGCAGTATGTTCCACAGTTGTTCTACTTTTGAACCGTGAAAAACAGAGCGAAAAGAGAATGAAAATTACCTATTACGGACATTCATGTTTTGCAGTCAATACAGGAGGGAAAAACCTGCTGTTCGACCCGTTTATTCGTCCGAACGAGTTGGCAAAGCACATAGACATTAAAGATATCCCGGCAGACTATATCCTTCTTTCACACGGTCATGAAGACCATGTGGCAGATGCCTTAGCAATAGGGCAAAGAACAGGTGCCGTTTTGGTTTCTAACTACGAGATTGCTATCTGGTTCCACAAGCAGGGGATCAAAAAATACCACCCCATGAATCACGGTGGAAAGTGGAATTTTGATTTCGGAACCGTCCGATATACCCAAGCTGTTCACTCCAGTTCATTGCCCGATGGAAGCAATGGAGGAAACCCCGGTGGTTTCATTATCGAAACCAAAGAAGATTCTTTCTATTACTCCGGCGATACCGCCCTGTTTTCAGACATGAAGTTGATTCCTTTGACCGGAATAAATTTAAACACTGCCTTCCTTCCCATAGGAGATAACTTCACGATGGGAGTGGATGATGCGGTGATGGCCAGTGATTTTATCCAATGCAACCGTATCATTGGTCTGCATTATGATACCTTTGGCTTTATAAAAATTAATCACGAAGAAGCTATTGATAAGTTCAAGCAAAAAGGCAAAGAATTAATTCTGATGAAAATCGGAGAAACCATAAATCTATAATTCAAAATCGAAAATATGACCACCAAGAAAAAACAAGACAAACCGCACAAAGGCAAAATCATTACGCTGGCCAACCAGAAAGGCGGAGTGGGAAAGACTACTTCGGCCATTAATATTGCCGCCAGCTTGGCTATTTTGGAGTATAAAACGCTTTTGGTAGATGCCGACCCGCAGGCCAATGCTACTTCCGGCACCGGCTTCGATCCGAAGAGTATTAAGACCAGTTTGTATGAATGTTTGGTAGGAGAAGTGAAAGCTCGTGATATTATTCTGGAGACCGAAACACCCAACTTGTTTCTGCTTCCCTCCCATCTCGATCTGGTAGGCGCAGAAATTGAACTGATCAATCTCCCCAACCGCGAAAGGATTTTTAAAAAGATTTTGGACGATATTAAAAAGGATTACGACTACATCATCATTGACTGTTCTCCTTCTCTGGGCTTGATTACCGTGAACTCACTCACTGCCGCTGACTCGGTTATGATTCCCGTTCAATGCGAATATTTCGCGCTGGAAGGGTTAGGCAAGTTTCTGAACACCATCAAGATTGTTCAAAGTCGGCTGAATCCTGATTTAGAAATAGAAGGCATCATTCTGACGATGTATGACCCGCGTTTGCGCTTGGCCAATCAGGTGATGGAAGAAATCAAAAGACATTTTGAAAACATCGTTTTCGATACCATCATTCATCGCAACACCCGATTGGGCGAAGCTCCTAGCTTCGGCAAACCCGCTATCATGTATGATGCCGAAAGCAAAGGAAGCGTGAACTATATGAACTTGGTGCGCGAAATGCTGCAAAGAAATGATGCCACCTATATCCCGAACTCCCAGAAAGAATTTAATTTGGTCGTTGAAGATCCTTCACCGGGCCTTTAATGGTTGGAACACCTCCTTAATAACTACACATGAGTGAAAAAAAGAAATCCGTCTTAGGACGAGGATTGAGTGCATTGCTCGACTCCAATGATACCAGTGAGCGCGTGCGCGAAAAACAAGTCTCCGGTGATTCGGTGAGCCGTGGAGCAACGATTATTAATCTTCCGCTGGAACAAATCGAAGTAAATCCCTTTCAACCGCGAAGCACCTTTGAAGAAGAAAGCCTGAATGAACTGGCCGATTCTATCAAAGTTCACGGCGTGATTCAACCGATTACAGTGCGCAAAGCAGACAACGGGAAATATCAACTCATTGCCGGGGAAAGAAGATTGCGCGCTTCCAAAATCGCCGGGAAGAAAGATATTCCTGCCTTTGTTCGCCTCGCTACTGATCAAGAAAGCATTGAAATTGCTTTGATTGAAAATATTCAGCGCGAAGACCTGAACCCGCTTGAAATCGCCATCAATTACAAACGCCTTCAGGATGAATGTGAATTGACTCAGGAACAACTGGCCGAGCGCCTCGGAAAAAACAGAAGCACTGTTACCAATTTCATGCGTCTGCTCAAACTTCCTCCCGAAATGCAGGCCGGTCTGCGCGACGAAAAAATAACCATGGGCCATGCCAAAGCACTTTTGGCCATTGATAATGCTACCAAACTAATCACCGCCTATTACGAAACGGTCAGTAAAGGACTCAGCGTGCGGCAGGTAGAGCAACTGGTGCGCAACCTCGACACGAAATCTAGAAAGGCTATCTCTGGAGGAGGAGACGCATCGGATATCCCTTTCGCTATCCGCAAAATGCAAGATCAGCTAACCTCCTCGCTCAGCACCAAAGTCAATATCATCCGAACCAAACAGGGCAAAGGAGAAATCGCCATTAAGTTTTATAACGACGATGATCTGGCCCGGCTGGTCGAAGTCCTGACGGATAAATAAATCATGAACTTGGCGCTATCGCCTTTCCATAGCGGGTCATGGCCCCTTCGCAAAAGCAGTCTCTTTTTTCTGCTCCTGCTGTGGGGCTTTCTTCTTCGCGCCCAATCAGCTACCGATTCGACCGTTACCGGTCCCTTTCAGCAAGCGCTGATGAACCAACCGGCAAATGATTCTTTAATGAAAGATTCAACCATTATTATTTCCTTATCCGATACCGGAAAACAAACGAGCTCCTCTCCCACTACATTCCATGTAGATTCAATTCACAGGGATTCAATAAGAATAGAGGCAAATAAAAAACGGCACAGCCCGCTGAAAGCCGCTCTCTTTTCGCTCGCGGTGCCGGGGCTGGGACAGGCTTACAACAAGAAGTATTGGAAAATCCCCATCGTATATGCTGGTCTCGGCGGATTGAGTTTTGCAGTTTATCATACGGTGACCAACTTTCATGGCTATCGTCGCGCCTATCGGGCGCAGGTGGCCGACGTGCCGGACTTAACCGCCTCTTATAAAGGTGTGAACGACCGGAACACCCTCAAGTCTTATCGCGACTATTACAAACGATACGTTGACATCTCGGCCATCTGTTTGGGTGTTTGGCACCTATTGAGCGTCATAGATGCCACCGTAGATGCCCACCTCTTTGGATGGAATATGCGCGACGACCTCAGTGTTTCTTGGCAGCCCGCCCTCATTGCTCCACCCACCAACGTCTCCTCTGCCGCTACGGGTGTGAGGGTGCAGTTGCGGTTTTAGTAGAGACGCAATATTTTGCGTCTCTACGTATTATCTCTCTCCAAAGATTCTCCCTTTGCGAGGCTCTGTTGCGCTTCCACAACAGGGCTTGGGATGTTTTTGGAATAAATTTAGCCTGCTGCCATTAATCTGATTGGTGCATTGATGGGTCCGGCGCCGGTGCTGTTGACGGCATACATGCCCACCCAATAGTTGATGCCGGGTTGCAGGTTGGTAAAAATTTTGTGACGGTCTTTGCTTGAATCAATCGCCAGACGAGTAGTGCCTTCTTGAAAAGAAACGACATTTCCATTCACTACGGGTGGCACCCAATTGCCGGACATGATGATGGCTACATAATCATTGACCAATTCGGTTCTCTTCGACTTACAGTTTACTTCAATACTGGCATCGAAGGGTCCGTGTTTCACAGTCATTCCTTCAATAGCCGAAGGTAGTGCTGGAGTGGTGCGCTCACTATCTGTCGTTTGAAAACCTGCATCTGTAATAACGACTGCATTTCCATTAGCCAAAGAACCGACGGACAGCGCTTGTTGGCGCATCAGGTTGTCCAGATCTTGTTCCGCAGCGAGGTAAATGTTTTTGTTGTTATCATTTGGATTGTTTTTCCAGGCAGTATAGGTGTCGCGCGCACGGTCGCAAGCCAGTATGATGTCGGCATAAGTAATCTTGGGTGGGTTATAAAGAGGGATGGCCGCCATTTCGACCGTAGTCTCGCGCGAAAATTCTACTTTGTCATAAATGCCGAGTAGTAAAAATTTGAGGCTGATGTGTTCCATAATAAAGCTTTGGTTTTAGTGATAAATAATCTTGGTTGATTAAAAATTGAAAAGGCAAAGGTGAGAAACTCGTAGCGAAGAAAGGGGACATTAGCTACCACAAAACGGACATTTTATAATCGCCGTCTTTCCTTCCTTGTTCTGTCCGGTTCCATCTAATTGGTGTTTGTATTCCTCCAGCATTTCTTCTGGACTGAGTAGGTGATGTTTCAAAAATTCCTTTTCAAAATACCGATGGCTTTTATAGCCCACCAACAGGTGGAGATCGTCCAGACTTTCATAACTACCAGCCTTAATAAGCTGTTTGGCGAGGTGCATTCGTGCATGAATGATAAATGATTTCATACTTTCTCCTAAGTAGAGCTTAGCTTTTCGGCGCAGATTTCTTCTGGTGGTAAAAAATACTTCATCGGCCAAAAAACTGACCGAAAATTCAGGCTGGTGAAGATGGGCTGAAAAAGCTTCCAACAACTTACTTTTGAATTTTTCTTTCGCATCCATGGGGTGAACAATTTTTATTTAAACCAAATCTACTGATCTTTTTTTTTAAATATCAAAAAGTCAAAAGCAGGCTTATCTCCCCATAGAATAAGCTTAATTTATTCCATAGGGAGCTTCATTCTTTTAGAAATAAAGTTGGTGAAAACCGGATGTGTCACATTCCGGGTAGAATGTGACACATCCACAGTGGACTAAGCTATGTTATGGTCAATTGTGCTACATCCGGGGTCGAATGTGTTACATTTTAGGTCAAATGTGTTACATCGGGTGCCAAACGTGGCACATCTGAGGTCAAACGCGCTACATCCGGGGTCAAACGTGTCACATTCATGGTGAGATGTGTCACATTTGGGGTGAAACGTGGCATATCCTGAGGAAACCAAGCTTATCCGGGTTTATTTGTGCTATATTCCTTCCCGACTTACTTAACTAAATCGGCAGCATAGTTTTAGAACCGCACCACCGTTTTTGTTGACCTATAAATTGAAAAACTTCTTCACCTCGGCCACCATTTGGTTTTCGGTCAGATGGCCGGCAGATTGAATGTTGATGGTTTTGGCTGTGAAGGATTTACTTTCTTTCAAATGATTGTACAGTTGATCTTTTGCTGTGGTGGGGCCGAAGAGAAAAATATCGTCGTAGGCCATCAGGCGGTTAGCCAACATTTTGAAATAGTCGTTCATGATGTCGCGGTCGCGGTTGTGTTTCCGAATCTCATTGTTGGTGGCGCGGTGGTTGCCCAGACGGGCGCCGTCGCTGCCCTCTCCCTCGATGCGCACTTGCGATTCTTTGTCTGAAAATACGGTCTCCATCACCGGAGTTCCGTTGCTGACATCAATAAAATGGGCTTTGGTATGGTCAAGCCATAATCCAATTTGTTGTTCTGTTTTGGTTTCTTTCATGTTTAGAAGATTTTAATGTTGGAGATAATCAAATATAAGGAAGATAGTGAAATTTAAAAAACATTTGCTGTGGAAATGGGCGGCACCATCCTCTAATTTCCGTTTTCTACTTTCGCCAAAAATCATCCACATGAAATCTCGGCAAACTAACAAGAGAAATAATTTTAAAAGAATCAGCGGACTTCTTCTATTCAGTTCACTCCTATCCGTTCAATGGCTATCTGCGCAAAGCGGCTGCACGGATCCACAGGCCAGCAATTATGATGTGGCTGCCACGGTGAACGACGGCTCCTGCACTTATCCGGTCACGAATCAGGCATTGATTTTGAAATCGGTACTCCCTTCGCTCCTATCCGAATCTTCCGGCTTGGTTTTCACCGACGGACAGTTGTGGTCGAATAATGACAGTGGAAATCCCGCAGCGATTTATAGGGTAGATACTTCAAACGGAAGCATTTTGCAGACGGTGTTTATTGATAATTATCCCAATACCGATTGGGAAGATTTAACGGCAGACAGCGCCTTTATCTACATAGGAGATTTTGGAAACAATAACGCCACACGGAGAGATTTGAAAGTTTTGAAAATTGCTAAGGCATCTATTTCAACCGATAGTATCGTGCATTTGGATGCAGAGGCAATCGCCTTTTCTTATGCCGACCAAAGCAGCTTTTCGTCAAGTAACGCTGAAAACTTTGATTGCGAAGCGCTTACCTCAGTCAAAGATTCTCTTTATCTTTTTACCAAGGATTGGGGCGACTTGAAAACCAAAGTTTATAAACTGCCTAAAACACCGGGGTTATATTCCGTAGCACCTTATTCCTCCTTTTCTGTAGATGGATTGATAACGGGTGCCGATTATAATCCGTCATCCAACGAAGTTGTTCTGATAGGCTATACAGGGAATTACAGCGAATCATTTCTCTGGTTCTTGAATGATTTTACCGAAGATCTTTTCTTTTCAGGCAACAAGCGGAGAATCGTGATGAGCAATTATCATTTCTGGCAAACAGAAGGGGTTGCCTTCGCAACCAGCAATCGCTTTTTTGTTTCCTGCGAAACGATAGGCAATGTTGATGCTACCTTATATAGCTGTCGCGAAGATTGGGAGCCTGTACTTACTTCTTCTTTGCCCATTTCTTCCGAGTCAAATTTTGTCCTCGCTCCTAATCCTACAACCGGAATGGTTCATCTGCTAAACATAGAAGCTACCTCTTCTTTTGAGTTGTTTGATTATTCAGGCAGAAGATTGATGAATGGATTACTGGATAAGGGTAGCGATGGAATTGATTTGCAGAAATTAATCCCCGGTCAATACCATATCGAACTGACAGACTCTAAAGGAAGCAGAGGCGAGGCCTCGATCGTGAAGCAATAAAAAAAGGCGGCCCGGAAATCCAGACCGCCTTGAGACATAAGTTTCGTGTTCTCTATTTTGTGATGAACACCTTCCTTGTGGTTGTATTTTCGCCGTTGAATACTTTAACGATTACATAAGCTGCAGCCATGTTGTACACTTCTTTAGTGTAAACAGCCGAGCGATAGAATTCGTCGCTGCTGATGATCTGCCCCATGACATTGTACATATCAATCTGGGCATGAACCACTGTTTCCTTGGTGAAGTCCACATAGACGATGTTCTCATTGCTCCAAATGTCAATCTGGTTGGCAACGATACTATTCAATCCGGTTGCTGCTCTGGAGTTGATGGTGACCGTTTGGCTAATGCTTGAAGAGCATCCGCCTTCGTTCACCACAAGCAATTCAACCTTGTAGATTCCCTCGCTGAAATAGCTATGTGTAGCACTTGCGCCGCTGCCGGTTGCACCGTCACCGAAATCCCACTGATAAGTAGCCGCATCTTTGGTCGTGCTGTTAAAGTTGATATTCTCATTCGGAACAGCCACATTCAAATCGCTGGCAAAGGCGGCGATAACTGTCTGGGTGCCGGTTACTTGAATATTCTTCATCACTACATACCCGTTGTTATCACTCAAAGTGAGCATATAAACTCCGGCGTTCGCATTCAGGGTGATGGAACTTCCGGCATTGAGTATTCCAGTAGAAATCACGACGCTGTTTTGGTCGGCCAGAGAGTAGTTCCAGTTGGCGCTGCCCGGTTGTTCAATCTGAATCATACCGCTTCCGCTGCAAGACGCATCAGTAGTCATGACTTTAGCCGGTGGCGTAAAGTGCAATACAAAACGGTCTTGGTTATCGGCCTTAGTAGCAGTGAAAGAGTAATCTCCATTGCGCAGATTATGCCAAACACCGGTCTTCTTGTCTTCAAGGAAGATATAGGTAGTAGGATCAAAAGACTGGATTCCACTGGCACTGATAGTCATGTTGCCGTTCATTTCTGGTCTCAATCCAACCGGAACAGTGGTGGTAGTTTCCAGTGATGGCAGGCTGTTGATGCCATACCACAGGTTAGCATTCATGTGTGTATAAAGTGTAGGCAATCCCGGTCCACTACCTGGTTTATTTGCATCGTAGATATCGTCGAAGGCGACACTGGCATTTGGATTGAACTCTACTCTGGTTTCGTCCTTACCACCGTTGCCAAAAGACAACTCAAGTTTGAGTGAATTATCAGCCTGTGTGCGATAGAACTGTTTCTTGTTATCGCGGACACGTTCGTTTTGGTAGAACTTAAAGCTATGATTACCCAAAGAACCCGGGATGACCCGAACCATGAAGGCTTGGAACGGTGGAATCACCACCGTGCCCGGAACACCGGTAATCATAATCTGCTGCCAAGTACCGGCGAAAGGACCGGTGGTCTGCCATATCTGAACCTGGTTTTGGAAACCATCAGCCGTTCTATCTTTAGTTAAATCAATAGCAGAAGGATAAGGATTACCCACCAGGTTCCATCCAGATTCAATCGGCTGCGCCTGTAGGGTATTCACCGTAGCATAACCGGAGTTATTTAATCCTCCGATGCTGATGTCGCCAGTGTTGGCGGCTCCAATAAGGGTACGGACAGAGTCGCCGGTCTGATAAGAGGAGTATCCTCTACCTACCTCCATGTTGCCCTGACTCTTAATCATCCAGTTGCCGAGCATACAATTACCGTTGCCCATGTGTCCGTCGTTATAAACAAAGGTGGTTCCGTAAGGCGAATGGAAATCGCTGTGCGTTTCATCGCAGTTCGGCATAGGGCGGACGTAAACATTATCCGGCCCGCTGGCACCAATCTGACTAAGTGGAGCATTCGCTACAGGAGAACTGAGGAAGTGCTGATTGAATCCACGAGTAGGCATATAACGCTCGGCATGAATATCGCCGGTGATAGTACCGTTGAATCCGAAAGAGAAATCGTCAATATAGGTATGGTGGTTGCTTGCCAGTGATCGCAGGGTAAGCGTTCCGGCAGAGACATTAAAGTTCCCGTGTTCTAAGTGCAGTCCTCCGCGAATAGGGATGATAGCATTTGCCACAAGGGATACGCCGTCGTAATTCCTAATCTGAAGAGTATCAAACACGGTGTATCCACTAATCTTCTGTGCTCCAAAAGGACGCACCATAAACACCGTTCCATTACCAACCACTGTGGCATTGTTACTATTTCCTCCCATCCAATCACCGCATACAAACATGTTCTTACCATTGAGGGTAATAGTAGCACCTCCGGCTATGGTCAGGTCACGGACGTTAATGTCCGACTGCCCGATACCTGGAGAGAATGGAGTTCCAGATGGGATAATGACATTTACATAGCAGTTATTAGGTACAGCAGCCGGATCCCAGTTGGTTTGCGTGTGCCAACTAGTATCGGAGACACCTATCCAAGTACTGGTGCAATAAGCAACAGTAGCCGCACCAATCATGTTCACCGGACAGTTGTTTGCTACTTGGGTTGCCACTATGGTGTAGATACCTGAGTCCACTTGATTACCGTAAGTAAGCGGATTCCCTGTACCCATCTTTGGAGCACCGGAATTGATTCCATTAATCTGCAACTGATAGCTAACCCCGATTTGAGAACCACTAAGACCAATGTCAATCGGTGCACAGGCACCTCCGCTGACGTTGTAAATCGTAGGAAGCGGGTTGACTGTAATAGAAGTGGCTGCTGTAGCAGAACAAGCAGTAGTTGAATTGGTAACCGTAACAGAATATGAGGTGTTTGAAACCGGATTGTCTGTTCTAGCATTTCCAGTTCCTCCTATTGGACTTGACCAAGCATAGTCCATACCGTTTTGTGGATTGGCAGTGAAGGTTACTAAATCTCCGCTACAGGTTACCCTATCATTACTTGTATTACCAGATGATTCGGCAACGGTAATAGAGGTAACAGGCAATGGATTGACAGTAACTACTACAGGAGTGCTTAAGCTATTGCAACCCAAACCATCTGTAGTAACTACGCTATAGTTATTTGCTCCAACGGCAGGAGGTGTTACTGTCACATTAGCCGAGCTATTATCAGAACCCGAATAGCCTACCGAGCCAATAGTAGCAGGGCCGCTAAATGCTGTAGTGTAATTACCCGGACCCGAGCGAATGATAGACAATGACCAGTTTTGAAGCGTTCCAGCGTTACTTGCTGCGTCGTCAAATATCCTTAACGACCATGAACCGTCTATGGGGGCGCCGCCACCATAATTCAATGGATTTCCAGGAACTACAGAGGTATAATCTTGCGGAAGGAAGCCCCACAACAAATACGCTCCGGTTCTATCTGGCGCAGTGGACATCGTACCTTTAGGTCTATAGGTGCTACTAAAAGGGGCACTTCCAGATGAAATGATAGTAGAAGCATCCGTTCTAAATACTGTATTGGTATAATTATTCCCGGTTCCTCCGTTATCCGAAGATAGTAGAATCGCTCTGGTACCTGAAGGATCCACCAAATAAATATCTAAATCTGCGTCATTGCCATGCGTGATATTCAAAGTCACCTGAAGAATATCGGTAGGCATTAAAGTGGCACCTCTGGCAGACAATGGAATCGTTGAATAAGTGTAAGAAGTATTAATGTTATCCGGAATAGCCGTCGGAGTTGCTGATGAGCCTGAGAAAGTACGGCTGGTCGTACCTCCGGTGCTTGTGGCGGTCAATACTGCCGAGTTACCAATACAAACATCTGCCGGAGTAGGAACCGATACCGAAGGAAGCGGATTGAAATCAACCGCTACACTTCCTGTTGCCGAGCAGTTGTGAGCATCCGTGATTGTCACCTGATAGGCACCAACCGATAGCGGAGAAGAGGATGGCAACGAAGGATTCTCTACATTTGAGGTAAAGGAATTAGGCCCTGACCATGAGAAAGTATATGGACTCATTCCTCCAATTCTGTTGGCATATACTTGGAAAGCATTACCCAAACAAACCGGGGTGTTGGTGCCAGTACTTGATTCCAAAGAAACCGGAGAAAGCGTACTGCATGAAATATCATCAATAGCAAAATCATTTCCTCCCGGTTGAGTTTGTAAATCTACTATAGATATAATCGCAGAGGTGTTAGCACCTGAGTTCCAGGTTCCATAGAAACGCTGCCAGTAAGTATTGGCGTTGGCCTGCGTATTATTTGCCGGGCCATCACCTAGATTGGCGATAATACCTACAGAGGATCCATTTACATTGAACTGAAGCTGTGCATAATTACCCGAAGTATTTACGCTCATGGCCCAAGCAGAGAAATAATAAACTGTATTAGGAACTATAGGAACAGTCTGTTGCCATACAGTTGGCTGAACCGGAGTTGTAGCACCGTTAATTATCATAAAGTTACCCGAACCAGTAGTATGATCTTTGCCCCAGAAACCTGTGTGATTGTAATTGGCATTATTACCTACGGCGTAGCGACCTTCGGGTTGCAATCCATTGGCAGTTTGATTATTTACATATCCTGTCGTAAAGCTGCCGTCATTACCCAAAGAGAAGTCTCCATTGGTAGTAAGCTCAATAGCCACGGTAGTAAAGGCTTCTGCGGTACAACCATAAGAGTTGGTCGCACTCACAAAATAGGTGCCGGCCTCATCCACAGTCGAAGATTGAGTCGTAGCTCCTGTACTCCATGCGTAGGAAGAGAAAGCATTTGACGTAAGCACCACGTTACCATTGCCCGTGCAATAATTGGCATTGATAGTAACAGCCGGCAATGGATTCACCGTAATTGTTTTATTGGCGATTAGCGTACAACCGGTGGGCTGATGCGTTACGGTTACCGTATATGCTGTAGTAGAAACCGGAGACACGCCCTTATCATTTCCAGTTCCCCCCACCGGAGCTGCCCAAGTGTAGTTCATGCCGGAAGGACTTGCTGTTAAGGTTGCAGAAGCTCCGATACAAATAATACCGTCGTCATTAGTAGCTCCTGATGTCTCTGCTGCTGTCAACGTAGCCGAAGGCAACGGCACAGTAATAGTAGTGTTCGCCGTAGCAGAACATGATGTGCTTGTATTGGTCACTGTCACACTATATCCGGTAGTTGATGAAGGGTTTACTAACTTAGAATTACCTGATGCACTGATGGGACTTGCCCATGAATAACTCATTCCTGAGGTTGGATTTGCGGTAAGGGTAACATTCGCTCCGGTACAAATAGTACCATCATTGGGTGTACCCCCAGAGGTTTCTGCCACGCTTATAGAAGCAACAGGAAGAGCATTGACAGTAACCGAAACCGGACTGCTTGTAGTGCTACAACCTAATGCATCCGTTGTAGTTGCTGTATAGCTGTTAGTACCTACCGGTGGAGTTACAGTAGCCGAAGCTGTTGTATTTCCAGTTCCTGAATAAGAAACGGAACCAACAGTAGCAGGACCATTGAATACTGTGGTATAATCGCCCGGGCGGATGATAGATAGCGACCAGTTTATCAAAGTCCCTCCATCATCATCATCATCATTATCATCAAATATTCTTAAGGACCAATCGCCGTCAATTGAAGCTCCGCCATTCCACACCATGGTATTTGTGGGAATTACTGAAGAAGAATACCCATTTCTATCTGTTGACGTATTACTGCTAAGTGTTCCTTCCGGCCTATATGTTCCGGTGAATGGTGCGGTGTTATTACCGGTAGTTCCAATCACATTGGTGGCATCCGTCCTAAATATTGTATTGGTATAATCGTGTGATCCTCCTCCGTTATCCGAAGTCAGCAAGATGGCCCTGGTTCCTGAAGGATCCACCAAGAAGGCATCTATTTCGTCGTCTTCATCGTGGTCAACATTAAGCGTTACCTGTATAATATCTGTGGCATTCAATTTAGCACCACTACTTCCCGATAGCGTAATAGTCTTATACGCATACGCTGATGAACTCTTGTCACGAATAAAATAATTAAGTGTTCCAGATGAACCGGAATAAGTTTGACCCAAGGTACCACCAGAATTGGTTGCGGTCAATAAAGTGCTTTCTCCTTCACAAATAGTCACGGATGATGGAGTTACAACAACCGATGGCGCTGGATTTACCACTACGGTAGCCGTTACTGGACTGCCTGTACAAAAAGATGGAGCAGGACCTGTTGGTGTAATAGTAAAGGTTACGGTAACCGGAGAGGTAGTAGTATTAGATAAAGTCGCACCGGTTATCGAATTACCAGAGCCGCTCGAACCAATACCCGTTACAGTACCTACATTATCTCTGGTCCAAGTAAACGTAGTACCGGAAATTGAATTGCTTGTTCCCAAAGTCATGGTAGCAAAGGCCTCTCCGGAACATAATGTTTGACTGCTGTTGCTAACGGTAGCTACGGGCAGCGGATCAACATTTATAGTTCTCGTTCCGCTTACAGCCGGACATGCACCGGGAGTATTAGTAGTTAGTTCTAGCACCACAGTACCGGTAAAATTATTTGCCGGCGTATAGGTTCTTGTATTTGGCGTAGAAGATTGGCTGGTGCTACTCAATGAACCACCACCAGACAAAATTGTCCATGCGCCGGTCGTTGCACTGCCCCCTATTCCTGCTCCTGATAAGGTAATAGCAGAAGGACTTGAAGATTGACATACATAATCTGGCCCGGCAGGAGTAACCGTAGCCTTCGGATTTACATTGATGGTCCTGTTGCCGCTTGCTACAGGAGGACATCCCGGTGCATTACTGATTAAAGAAAGGGTAACCGTTCCGCTATAGTTAGCAGCCGGAGTATAGGTAACAGAAGCCGGATTGGCTAATTGAGACGTACTACTCAAAGCACCGCCGCCAGAAATAATAGACCAAGCACCAGTAGTGGCACTGCCCCCTACGCTTGCTCCAGTTAAAGGAACCGCAGATGGGGTAGCAGATTGACACACGTCAATTGCCGCGCCGAGTAACGGTTGGCAATGCGCTCACATTAACAGTGCGCGTATCATTTACAGCAGAACATCCGCTTGGAGTGTTCGTTGTTAAACGCAAAGTCACTGTTCCGCTATAATTAGCTGCAGGTGTATAAGTTACAGTCGCAGGATTTGCCGTCTGAATGGTACTACTTAGCGAACCTCCTCCTGAAACAATAGACCAAGCACCCGTTGTGGCACCCCCACCTACACTTGAGCCAGTTAATGTAATAGCAGAAGGACTTGCAGACTGACAAACATTATCAGGCCCTCCCGTTGTAACCGTGGCAGCTTGGTTTACAGTTACAGAAACTGAGCTGCTGGTATTACTGCAACCCAGAGCATCTGTGGTAGTGGCTGTATAGTTGTTAGTTCCTACCGCTGGGGTTACATTGGCTGTTGCCGTTGTGTTTCCAGTTCCTGAATAAGACGTTGAGCCTATGGTAGTGGGACCGTTGAAAACTGTTGTGTATCCACTTCCTGATGAAATTGAGATAGACCAATTATTCAAAGTTATTGTCCGGTCGTGACCACTACTGGAAGTTGTAGAAAGTGTTAATGTCCATGTACCACCTATTGATGAACAAGCAGGGGCAACACTTATACCTGCAAACGTAGCCTTGTAAGTACCGGTCGGTATTGTTGAACTGCTTGATCCGGGAAATGTATTACCACTCGTCGTGGTAAATACATAATCGCCACTACTAATAAAATCATTACCATTATTGGACCCTCCTGGCCTGTCAAATATAGTAGTAGTACCGCAAGGACTTGTCAGTGTCGCTTTTACATCCCCTGCCCAAGTATGAGTGGCATTCATCGTAAGGGTAATATCCGACAAACTACTTAAAATACCATTCGGAAGTGTAATTGAGGAGTTTATAGTCTGAGGGTCGTTGCCATTACCGCTATAGGTTGTATTATTTGAACCAGAAACCGGACCCGCAGTACCTCCTGAATTAGTAGCAGTTAATAATGAACTTGAACCTTCACAAATGGTTGTCGGCGACCTGATTAAACTAACAGACGGCAGCGGATTTACAGAAACTGTAACTAACGTACTCATTTCAGCATAACAACCCGAAGTATTATTGGTTGCCAATACATTATATGTAGTGGTGCTACTCAAAACGCCCGTGGAGAAATTAATAGTTCCACCGGTCCCCAATACAGGGCTTCCTACATTCACGTTTCCTGCGTCGTTCCGCAATTGATACGTAAATCCAGACACCGAACTGCTCAATTGAATTTGTGTCAGCTCACCAACACATAGACTTGGCTTCACGGCACTTACGGTTTTATCCGCAGGTTCGGCATTCACTGTTACATCTACGTTGAACGTTGATCCTGGACATGAATTTGCCAATGGCGTTACCGTATATCTTTCTATTCCTCCGGCTGTACTTGTTAAAGTCTGGGCAATAGTAGTACCGCAGGATGAGTTACAATTGGAACCACCTGATACTGAACCGCTTTGTGTTGCGCGTGTTCATGTAAACGTACTGCCGCTTATTGTAGAACTTAATGCCACACTGGTAGCAATACCGCTGCATACCGTTTGAGGACTTGCTGAACCTACCGGGGTAGGATTCACTAGCACCGTTGTCGTTATCGGACTACCAACACATAATGAAGGTGAAGGACCGGTTGGTGTAATGGTAAAGGTTACGGTAATAGGTGCATTAGTATTGTTGGTTAATGTTCCAGAAATATTCCCTGTACCACTTGCAGCAATTCCTGTTACATCTACGGTATTATCTCTTGTCCAGGCAAAGGTCGTTCCACTTATTGAATTGCTCGTGCCCATAGTCATGGTCGTAATAGCATCTCCGGAACATTTGGTCTGACTGCTATTGGTCGCTGTTGCAATAGGAGTATTACTAACCGTTACCGTTGCCGTACTCGTCATTTGGCGATTACAAGAAGTTGTGGTGTTGGTGGCTAATACATTTAAAGTTATCGTGCTACTCAGGTTTCCGGTTGAAAGCGTGATCGCTCCCCCTGTCCCCGCTACCGGACTTCCCACAGATGCACCTCCCGAATTATTTCGTAACTGATAGCTCACGCCCACCTCCGAACCGGACAAAGTCATATCTGTCGAAGTCCCCGAGCATATTGTGGCTGCACCGGATAAAGTATATAAGGTAGGAAGCGGGTTGACTGTAATAGTTCTGGTGTCTGTCTCCACGCCACAAACTCCGCTAGGATCATTTGTCGCTAATGTTAAAACCACGGTCCCAAAATAATTTGCCTGCGGTGTAAATGTTCTTGTATAAGGAGTAGAAGAAGATGAAGTACTGCTTAGAGTTCCTATGCCAGATGTGATGGTCCATGCGCCACTGCTGGCACTACCACCAATGCTGGCACCGGAAAGTGTGATGGCAGAGGGACTAGAAGATTGACAAACTTCATTCGGACCACCAGCAATGGCTATCGCTGCTTGACTTACAGTAATAGTTACTGTATTATTCATTTGCATGCTGCACTGAGTAGTAGTATTTGTTGCCAATACATTGAACGTGGTGCTATTAGTCAATGCTAGAGTTGGAAGTAGTATAGACGAACCTGTTCCCGCTACAGGGCTTCCTACATTCACGTTTCCTGAATTATTTCTTAGTTGGTATGAAACCCCCGTCTGTGAACCAGAAAGGGTAATATTAGTTCCAGAACTGGAAGAGCAGATAGACGTAATACCTGCAGAAGTGTTATAAATAGTAGGAGAAGGATTCACCGAAACCACCGCAGTATTATTGGTACTAATACTATTACTACAAGTGCCGGATGAATTTCCTGATGATAGAGACGTTACTGTAATAGTAGAAGACCCGGTTAAAGAACGCGTTGTGAAACTTCCCGAACTGCCACTAAAGGTCATAGTGGCAGTATTCCCACTGGAAGAAGGATTAGCAGAAGTGTTATAAGTTACCACATAATCACCATCAGGCAAAGAAGTAGAGTTTAAGGTAACTGTAGAACTACCACTTCCGCAAAGCGCAGTACCTGAAGCGGCTGAAGTTAAAGAGTAGTTAGGACAGGTCCAAGTAATCACTACTTGTCCGTTTCCGCCATCACCCGAAGTGGAAGAACCTTCTCCCCTGCCACCACCACCTGCACCTGGAGTGCCACCATCTGTAGCGCCAGGACTACCATCAGCCGCTGCTCCCACACCCCCAGTTGCAGTACCTGTACCACCAGCTGTGGCCGTGGAAGTAGAAGAACCACCATTTGATCCGTTACTGCCATTGGCAGTAGTCAAGGCAGATCCGCCACCGCCGCCGCCGGCTTCATTATTACTGCCGCCAGAGCTACTGCGGCCACTTCCTCCATCTCCTCCTTTATAAGATGCTTGAATAATTCCTACTACCGGAGAAGCGGCTCCTCCGGTTCCTCCCGAAGTACTGTTACTAAGAGATAAACCACCGTTGGCGGTTATTGTGTTAGCACCGAAAGTTGCGCTGGAAAGAGTTCCAGAAGTGCCTGGTGAACCTCCAGCACCCACCGTAATCGCAACAGTGTTGCCTCCGGTTAAACCTGAAATAGTTCCTTTAGTATATGCGCCACCGCCGCCGCCACCTGCTGCTTTGCTAGTATTAGACCCTCCACCGCCAGCGCCCCAAGCCGCTATGGTCACATTGGTTACACCGGCAGGAACCGTAAAGGTACCCGATGAGTTAAAAGTTTGCGTTTGCGCCTGAACATCCCCAGTAAACATACAGAGGGTGAGGGCAAACAAAATGGCCACTGCCGAAAATCCAGTCCAAAGACGCAATGTGGTTTCTTTTTTGAGGGGTAGAGTAGTTTGTTTCATAAAATTTACGGTTTGTTATTTATATACCTTCTGCTTTATTACGAGGTTTGCTTGCCTTTTGTTTCATACAAACGAATCTTCATTTCAACATTCTTCATTTTTAGTCATTCCAAAACCATTATTACCCAATTCCGGTGCATAAAATCTCGGAAATCGCTTAAATCCTAAAAAAAACAGAGTCCAACTTGTGCGCAACACGAATGACGTGTTGCTATGTCCAATTCTTAATCAGGAGCAAAATACACTCAGAAGCAAAAAAAGTCAAGGGGGGTAGGCAAATAATTTGTGTGTTATAACTTAGATATTTAGATACAGTCAATGGTAACAGGCAAACACAGGGTAGCAGCGAACAAGGACCTATCGCTCGCTAACAGGCGCCTGTTTTTGGCTAACAGGTACCGAATAGCAGCTAACAGGGACCTGTCTTTGGCTATTAGGGACCGAATAGCTACAATCAAGCACCTGTCATTGGCTAACAGGCACCGAGTAGTTGCGAACAGGTACCTATCTCTTGTTAACAGGGACCGAGTAGCTACGAACAGGCACCTGTCTTTAGCTAACAGGCACCGAGTAGCGGCTAACAGGGACCTATCTCTTGCTAACAGGGACCGAATAGCAGCTAATAGGTCCCTGTCTCTCGCTAATCGGGACCGAATAGTTGGAGATGGGTACCGAATAGCAATAAGCCTGTCAAAAACGGAAAGAGAAGAGGCCAATTTAGCAGATAACTGGGTGAAACGGCAAACCTAATAGCTATTTATAGCTGCTCCTTTGCCACATATACCTTCAGACAACGATATAAAGCAGAAAGGGTATGCCGTTTGGCATACCCTTTCTGTTTGTTTGTGATTGGAATCTGACTTAGAACTTCAATATCTTAAACTCCGTTCTTCTGTTCTCTTGGTGTTGATCTTCGGTGCATAGGATGATTTGGGTGCCTTCGCAAGCACATTTGTTTACCAAGCGGTTTTCTCCAGCCCGCAGCTATCAATCTCCGAGCACTAACTCCTTACTGACGATGTAGTTGACCGCCGCCTCGGCTTCTTTGCTCGATAGTTGTTGGTTGTATTTGGCCGTAGCACGACAGTCGGTGTGGAGCTCAACTCGATTTCTAAGGTCGGGTTGTCTTTCAGTACTTTCACCAGCTTGTCTAGTTCTTTGGCTTATGTCCGGACGAATGAACCATTTGTCCAAATCATAGTAGATGTTCTCGATCTTGATCGCTACGCCTTTCTTTACTTTCTCCAGTTCCAGCGTGGTGTATAAAGTGGCCGGTGCTTTCTTGCCTACCGTGGATTGGGTGGCCGTTACCGTCAGGTATTTGGTATCCGGTTCGCCGGTTTCTTTGCTCGCCTCTAATCGGTAGTTGGTGTTGGGTTCTAGGGTGAAGTTGCACTTGCCATCTTTGTTCGCCGAGCATACTTCTTCTTTGTTCGTCGTCAGGTTGGTCATCTTGATCTTCGAGTTTTCCAGTGGTTCTCTGGTCTTCTTGTCCAGCACCGTCACTTCCATGTTGATGCCGCCTTCTCCAATCATCGGTATTTTGATCAGTTCCGGTTTCTCTTTCACGTCTTCTACTACTTCTGCAGGCAGGTAGCCTTGTTTGGTAGCGCTGAATACGTATTTCTTGCCGGGGATAGCCGGGAAGGTGAATTCGCCTTCTTTGCCCGACTGTGCCTTGCCTTTTATGTTGTCTTCTTCTATCATGATCACGCTGGCTTCGCTAATCGGTTCGCCCGTACTCACGTCATAGACCATACCGTTGACCACGATGCCCTTCTTGGTGAAGCTGTAGATGTCGTCGTCGCCTTGTCCGCCGGGGCGGTTGGAGCTGAGGTAGCCTTGTTTGTTATCTCTGTTGATGATGTAGTTGAAGTCGTCTGCATTGGTGTTGACCGGATAGCCCAGGTTCTGCGGCTCTGTCCAGCTCATGGTCTTGCCGCCTGTCTTGATCATGCTCGCCGAGTAGATGTCTAATCCGCCCAGTCCCGTATGGCCGGTGGAGGCAAAGTATAGGGTTCCATCTTCAGACACAAAGGGAAACATTTCATCGCCGCTCGTGTTGATCTTAGGTCCTAAATTGAGCGGGGTAGTCCATGGGCCACCGATTTCTCTGGTGCTGATATAGATGTCCACGCCGCCATAGCCGCCCGGCTTGTCGCTGGCAAAGTAAAGGGTCTTGGCATCTTTGCTTAGGCTAGGATGACCTACCGAGTATTCTTTGTCGTTAAAGCTCACTGCTTCTACTGTCTCCGCACCCCAACTGTCTTTGTCTTTCAGCCAGGAGATACGGTAGAGTTTCAGTTTCACGGTTTTGTCGGCAGAGAAGAAGGCTCTTTTGCCATTGTAGTTGCTGCGGTCGAAGAATAGTTCGCCCATCTTTTCATTATAGCTCGAACTGCCTTCATGGAATTTTTTGTTCGGCAGTTTGCCACGCATCAGTTGGGCTGGGCCCAGTTCAGATGAATTGGAATCTGTTTTGAAGGCTTGGTAGATTTGCAGGAAGCTCCCTTTGGTCCAGTCGTCTTTGAATTTTACATACGCATCTTCATATCTGTTGGAGCAGAAGAAGATACCCGTGTCTTTGAAGAAGGCTACTCCGAAGTCGGAGTATTTGCTGTTTTGTTTCAGGTTCTTGAGTTCGTACAGTCCATTGTCTTTGCTCAGCTCTTCTATCTTGTCTATTCCGTCCATCCGTTCTTTCACGCTCAGGTCGTTGGGCGCTAATTCTGAATAGGCTTTGTATTGTTCTTTCGCTTCTGCATATTTCTGATTGGCTCTCAGTGCTTCGGCATAGTAGAGTTTGCTCGTCAGGTCTGCTGTTTCCATCTGGGATAAACGCGCATAGTAGGGCTCCGCTCCTGCCCAGTCATTGATTAGCCGGTGGCTATCTGCTATTCTTTGCAACACATATACATTGCTGCTGTCTTTCTTCAACGCCCGTTTGTAGAACTCAATCGCATTGCGGTAGTCAAATTGTTTGTAGTAAATATCCCCCATCTTCACCGATGGCTTTTCTGCTACTACAGCACCGCTCATCAGCAGGATGGTGAGTAAGAGGGTCAGGAGTTTTTTCATGGTCTTTATTTTTTCGGGTTGTCTTATTTCAATGGTCCGTTGCCGGTTCTGGTTTCTTCTCTCTTTTCTAATTACTATCTACTAAATACTTCTGTCTGTTTTCTAAAAGTATTTCACATATCTCGGTGTTACAAATCTCTTTTTGTTGTACCAGAAGTCGTAGCCCAACATCAACTCATGCGTGCCGCTCGTGTATTTTCTCAGGCTTGATATTTCTACATCATAGGCATAGCCCACCTGCAATTGAGGGGTGATCTTTACCTGCATGAATGCTACCGCTGATTGTCCTACATATTTCACATCGCCCCCTGTTCTGTATCCTGCTCCAATCCATAGTCTGTCCACAAACAGTAAGGCCAGATTGATGTCGAACTGTGGGATGTTCTTTGGCAGTCCTTTCTGCCATTTGACCAGAATCGTAGGACGGAATTTGACAATCGCCGGGTCTTTGCCAAATACATAGCCCGCCGTGAAGTTGTAATAGTTATAGGTTCTCGCGATGGATTCGTTCGTATAGCTCAACACCCCTGTCTTGTCTCTTAATCTTGTCGGCAACAGGTGAGGAACCGAAACTCCTACAAAGTATTTCTTTCCATACCAGTAGATGCCAAATCCAAAATTCGGAACAAACAAGTTCTCGTTGATCTGGAAAGCCGGGTCATTGGGGTTGTTGGGCAACTCTGCTTTGCTGTTTTGCTGGTAGAAGTAGCTCAACGAAGCCTGAAGACCAAAGCACAGTCTGGATTGTTTGATCCGTAAACGGTAGGCGAATGAAGGGGTTACACTGAAACTGTTTGAAAAGCCCAGACGGTCATTGGAAATCACCATGCCCATTGCATATTGGTCTCTTCTGAACGGGGTGTGAACGCTGATGTTCGCCGTCTTCGGCGCTCCATCAAAGCCCGCCCACTGGTGGCGGTAAATACCCATCACACTCACCACTTCCTTAGCTTTCCCGCATACGCCGGATTGATGAATAGTCCGTTGAACATATACATGCTGTATGCTGCATCCTGCTGCGCCTGTATGCCCGTCAGCATGCCCACACTTGCCAGTATTGTTATCAGTATCTTTTTCATAGTCTTTGGTTTTTTCTGGTTTTCTTTTGTGAAAGCATCGCACCGTTACCAGTGCGATGCTTTTCTGTCTTTTATCTGTGTATTACTACGTATTTGGATTCGCGCTTGCCCGTTCCGTCGTTGTACTCGTAAATTAAATAGTACGTGCCATCAGGTAAAAGAGTACCCTGTTTGTTGTGGCCGTCCCAATCATTCCGGTAAGGCCCTTGACTGCTCCATACTTCGAGACCCCATCTGTTGAATACGCGAAGTTCTGCCTTCGGATAATCATCGTTGCACGGTATCTTGAATACATCATTCACCTCGTCCCCGTTCGGCGAAAATGCGTTCGGAATGAAGCAACGTACCGTATCAAGTACAGAAATAATGACTGTTGTAGTCGTACATCCATGAATGTTGCAAACCGTCAAACAAAAGGTGTCGTTACCGACAAAACTAGAATCTGGTGTATAAGTGAAACAAGTCTCCAAATTATCTACCGTTCCGTGAAGTGGCTCGCAAATATCCGTAATGCTCCAAGGCTTAACACTATTAATCAGACCTTCAAGGCATATAGTAAGAGGTGTATTGACGTAGGTAGTATCAATAATTGTATCAAGAATAGGAATAGGACAATCCTGAATGTAGATAATTACCGATCCTTGATCACAAAAAGCAGGGACTCCATCGTCGCAGGTAGTATATTTGAATCGTACCGTACCTGTCAAATCGTTAGCAGAGAAAGTAATAATATCCTCTGTTACGTTGATAATTTCTCCCAAGGCACTTGGAACCGCATTAGTAATATCCGTAACTATAAGTCTATTTCCGGCAGATACGGTATCGTTCTTGGCAACAGAGATGTTAATGACATCGTTTTTACAGATGTATTGAGTGTCATTCATCGCGCCGACATAGCGACAAATAGCAACGATCACTGTAGCTGTATCACATAGTATCGGATTGCCATTATCACAAACTACATAACAGAAAGTATCTGGAGTCTGAGTAGATGCGCCCTCGCCCTGTACATACGTAATCGTGTTATCTTCATTAATAGTTGCCGTTCCGAATTTAGGAGGACAAGGTATCGCTTCAACCTTCAACTGATCGCCATCCACATCTTTATCATTATCCAACACCCGGATAATGTTCTTAGCAAGACAAACTGTGTCTATGTCATCAACCGCTACCGGTGGATCATTAATAGGGCAAACATCTATGTAAATATTTGCCGTATCGCAGGCGTTGTTACAACTCTTGGTACATACACGATACGTCACTGTATCCTGACCATTAAAGTCCTTATTCGGAGAATAGTTGACCGAGGAGCCAGATACAGTAGTTGGAACCATGACCAGGGATTAAGGATAGAAATGGTAGCAACCGAACTTTCAAAGTTTGAATCGTTAGTTAAGACGCTAATAGAAATCGGCCGCTCTTCGCAGGTACTGGCCGAATCATCCTGAGCAGTTGGCGCTTTGATAACATGTACAAAGACTGTATCTCTTGCTTCACAAAGCGAAGAACTGTTTACCGCAACAACATCCACATAGAAATCATTGTCAGGCGCTGTAAACGTAGCCGGATTTAATCCCGAGGCAAAAGGGAAGGAAGCGAAATCCTTATACCATTGAATATTGGTAACATCAAGGCTATAGATTGCAGAAATTGTAACTAATTGTCCAGCGCAGACCGAATCGGCAGTGGCACTAATAGTCAATGTTGGTGTAGCCTTTACAGGAATTGTTATCTGAGCACTGCTCACACACCCGCCCTGACTGGTAAACGTATATGTAATTACGTTATTGCCAACAACAGCGTTCGCCGGAGTAAACAACCCGGTTGAGCTTACACCTGTACCACTAAAGGTTCCTCCCACTGGAGTTCCCGTCAAAGTTACATCGCTCTCTGATTTACAATATCCACCCGGTTTATCGCCTCCGGCTATAGCGGCGACTGGAATCAAATCAATCATAATACAAATCGTAGTGTCATCGGCACAACCTGTTGCCGGATCTGTATAGGAGTATTTAATACAAGCCGTATTTCCAGCACCTACACAGGCAGGTTGGAAAATATTTCCTGTTACACATGGACCGGAGAAAGTCCCACCCAAAGGGGAACCAGTTAAAGTGACATTTGGTGCGTTGGCACAGTAATTAGTGTTTAGTCCAGAAATACTGGCTACCGGAGAGGTATTAATTTTAACCTGAACCGTATCGCTCGACTGACAACCTCTAGAGTCCGTGCCAATCAACAAATAAGTGGTTGTAACCGTAGGACAAACATTAGGATTTGGAATTCCTTGAATTGGATCTGTTCCGCCTGACCACTGATAAGAATAAGGAGGTGAACCACCAGAAAGTGAAATTGTAGCGCCCAAGGTCACACATGATAACGACCCGGAACAGACTGCTGGAAGATTACTAGGCTTGGCATTGGCAAATAGTGTATTAGGTAGAGTTGCTGCATTCAAACAATCAGTAGCCTTACATCCAAACGCATCGGCAACCGTAACACATAATTGAGTGTTTTGGCCCAAACTATCCAAGATAGGATTAGCAACTGTGAAATCGTTCAATGCCACATTAAATGATGGGAACCATAAATAGGTATATGGACCAACTGTTCCGGTGGCCGTAGGATTACCTCCTAAAACTGCGCTATCCGGAGCACAAGCATATATAGTAACATCAGGGCCAGCATTAGCAATAGGCAATAATCTCGCTGCAATACAAATAACATCTGAAGAAATACAACCCAAAGAGTCCGTTACAAAAATGGTATAACAACTATTGGTTGTAACATTCTGCACTATCGGGTTAGCAATAGAAGTACTATTTAATCCCGATGGAGGGCTCCATGAATAGGTATAATTACCAGTACCGCCATTGGCAACTGTGCTACCTCCCAAGGTAACAGATGAGCCTGTACATACTGCCGTATCAATACCTGCATCTACCACCATTTGGGGGAAACATTTATGGTTACTGAGTCAAAAGAACGGCATCCTAAATTATCTGTGACCTCCAATTGATAAGTAGTTGTAGCTAAAGGCAATGCACATGGATTGGCAATATTTGCATTGTTTAAACCGAGCGATGTAGACCACTGATATGTGTATGGAGACTGACCACCAGCAGCCGTTGGATTTCCTCCAATCTGAACACAGGTGGCGCCATTGCCACAAATAGATTTATCAATTCCAGCATCAGCAACCAAACTGGTTGGCAATACAGTAATAACTACCTGATCTGTTGAAGAGCATCCGGCTACATTGTCAATAACTTGAAGGGTAAACGTTGTGGTTGATTTAAGATTAGTTACAACAGGATGGGCTATGGATGTGCTATTTAAAACCGTGTCGCTTCCTACTACCTGAGGAGACCAAAGGTAAGTATAACTACCAGAGCCTCCAGTTGCAGTCGGCGAACCGCCTAATATAGCCGAGGAGCCGATACAATCGGTAATGGACTGATCTTGTCCTGCATTGACAACTGGATTTGGATTTACAACGACACTAATTGTTGAACTCGCATTACAACCTAAAGAATCAGTTACCACAACGGTATATGCAGTAGTTCCTGTTGGACAAACTATCGGATTAGCACCCGTAGTTGGCGTTTGAAAAGAACTAGGTGGCGACCAGTTATAAGTCAAAGTACCCGTTCCTCCCAAACCAGTTGGAGAAGCACCAATCGTCACACAAGATCCAGAACAAATAGCAGTATCCATTCCTGAATTTGCAGTCGGAGTCGGGCTGACATTAATGCGAACTGTATCCGTAGCCGAACAACCTTTACTATCAGTCACCACCAATGTATAGGTAGTTGATACGCCTGGTGTGGCAATAGGGTTTGGACTTGATGAATTGCTCAAAGCAGTGTTCGGAAGCCACGTAAATGTGTACGGTGGTATCCCACCAATAACGACTGGACTTCCGCCAAGCTGTACTCCAACAGAAGAACCAAGACAATAAGAAGCACCGTTGCCGGCAAAGGCAGACAATGAACTTCCTGTAACTGCAATAAATACTTGGTCAGTTGCAGAACAACCTATTGCATCTGTGACGGTCAATGTAATAATCACATCGCTACCCAAATTTTTCACATAAGGATTAGCAGAGCCCGACATTGTGACAGGTGCTGACCAAGAATATGTATAGCCCGGAGTTCCCCCAGAAGCGGTTGGAGAAGCCCCTAACCGCACACTATCAGCAGAGCAAGAAACCATTGACTTATCTAATCCTGCATCCGCTATCGGATTAGGACTAGGGGTAACGGTAATGTCATCTGATGAAGCACAACCTTTGCTATCGGTCACCACCAACTGATAGGTAGTCACCACCGTAGGAGATGCCCCTGGATTGGATACACTCGACGAGCTTAGGCCAAGGCTTGGATCCCAACTGTAGGTGTATGGAACTGTGCCAGACGAAGCACTTGGGCTGCCGCCAATTATCACGGTCTTGCCGCTACATACATTCGTATCTACACCCGCATTCGCCACCGGCTTCGGATTAATCGTCACAAATACTGCATCCGTAGCCGTACAGCCCTTTGCTGTCTGTTACCGTAACTGTGTAGTTCTCACTGCTCTGATTACATGCTACCGGATTTGATGTGCTGTTGCTGCTTAATGAACCTCCTGTCCAGCTATATGTGTATGGTGGAATTCCGCCAACTACTGTCGGAAAGGATCCTAACTGAACGCAGTTGCCAGAACATACTTCTTTGTCTTCTCCCGCATCTACCGATAAAGTAGTGGTGACCACATTCACCGTTACAAAATCAACCGATGAACATCCGCTGGCATCTGTTACTGTCAATCCATAAACCGTCGTTGTTGCTAAGCCTTTAACTATTGGGTTAGCTATATTGGTAGCGCTCAATGCCGTACCAGGTGACCAACTGTATGAGTAGGCACCCGTTCCGCCTGTCGCCGCCGGATTGTCACCAATCGTAATGCTGTCCCCAGAACATAAGCTCAACGATTTGTCTGCGCCTGCTTGTGCCACCGGGTTAGGACGAACCGCATCTAAAATGTCATCTGTTGCTGTGCAACCTAAACCATCTGTTATCGTCAGCGTATAGCTCGTCGAGTTGGAAGGGTTGCCGTAGGTCGTTCAACAAATGCATTGCTTAATCCAATGCTCGGTGACCAAGTATAGCTATAAGCTCCTGTACCTCCTGATGCTACATTCGCTCCTCCCAGTGCTATTCCTGTCCCGCACAAACTGGAGGTATCTGTTCCTGCATCTGCTACCGGTGACGGGAATACGTAAAGGGTTACGGAATCAATCGTCTGACATCCTTTCGCATCGGTAACCGTCAGATGGTAGGTCGTTGTTTGTGATGGATATGCTAAAGGGTTCGCCGGATCGGAAAGATCCAGAGTGCTGTCCGGTGACCAAGTGTATGAATATGGTAAGAATCCACCCATTGCTGTTGGAATACCACCCAATCTTACACTCGCTCCCGCAAAACGACATATCGTATCGGTTACTCCTGCTTCAGCAGTCAGGGAACTTGGCACAACCAGTAGGTTCACCGCATCTGTCGCAGTACATAAGTTGATATCCGTCACCATTACCGTATAGGTAGCAGATGCCAATAAAGCACAGGCTTCCGGATTGGATATATCGGTTGCACTCAAATTGGTCGAGGGATTCCATGAGTAAGTGTATGGACCCACACCGCCTGTTGCCGTCGGAGAGCCACCGAGGATCACACAGCTTGCGCTACATGCGTTGACCTGTGCATCTGTTCCTGCATTACTACTGGGTTCGGACGGACAATAACGGTCACATTCGAATTACTCGTGCAGCCATTAAGATCTGTTCCTAATAATATGTAAGTAGCGGTTCCCGCAGGGCTTACTAAAGGATTAGCGACCGGCAATGTACCACCCACACTCCACGAGTAGGTATAAGGCCCGGTGCCGCCACTTGCTGAAGGACTGCCTCCAATGTTTACATTCTGTCCCGCACAGATAGCGGTATCTACTCCTGCGCTTGCCTGTGGGTTGGCGTGAACAGTTATCGTAGCCGAAGCGCTGGCTATACAGCCAGAGGCATCGGTCACTGTCACCGTATATATATAAGACCCTGCTGTATTCGGATTCACTGTTACTACTTGTGTATTGGTCGCTGTGATGTTCGATCCGCTCCAGCTATAGCCGGAGGCCGTTGATCCTCCTGATATGTTGGCCGTCAGGTTGACACTACTGCCGCTGTTCGCACACCAAGAAGTATTGCCGCTAGCACTTATGCTTGCCAAAGGCGGACTATTGGTCACTGTCACTAACACCGCATCACTGGCAGAACATAAATTTCCATCAGTAACTACTACGGTATAGGTTTCTGTAGCCGTGATCCCTGTACAATTGGATTGGATATGCTTGTAGAGGATATTCCTCCCGTTGGAGACCATACATAAATATAGGATCCACCACTTCCAACAGATGCTGTCGGACTGCCGCCTATCTGGATTCCTCCAGGACTACAGAAAGGTAGTGTTACATCAATACCTGCATTTGCTATCGGGTTATTGTTTACGTTGACGGTCGTACTAGCTGTAGCTGTACAGCCATTTGAGTCGGTCACTAATACTGCATAAGCAGTCATAGCCGTTGGACTGACCATCGGATTAGCTACCGATGACGCTCCGTTGTTCCATGAATAAGTATAAGGGATGGTGCCGCCACTTGCCGTTGGAGAACCGCCCAGAACAGTACTCTGTCCAGAGCAAATTGCCGTATCTATATGTGTATTTGCAAGTGGAGTATTATGTACCCGAATCGTTTGAGTGGCTGAAGCCGTACAATTAGACGCATCGGTAATGGTTACTGAATAGTTATAAGAACCCGCAGTTCCAGGATTCACCGTTGCTACTTGTGCGTTCGTCGGTGTAATGCTCGAACCGCTCCAGTTATATCCAAAAGGCCCATTGCCTCCTGATACGCTTGCTGTTAGATTGACACTGCTACCGCTGTTCGCACACCAAGAAGTATTGCCACTGGCACTGATACTTGCCAACGGTGGACTGTTTGATAATGTTACTGATACCACATCACTGGCAGAACATGAATTTCCGTCAATCACTAATACCGTATAGTTGTCTGAAGCAGTTAGTCCCTGTACCACAGGATTGGATATGCCGGTGGATGACAAGCCTCCCGATGGAGACCATGTATAGGTATAGGATCCGCCACTTCCTCCGGAAGCCGTTGGGCTGCCTCCTAACTGAATTCCTGTAGGACTACAAGCCGGAAGTACCACATCCAAACCGGCATTGACCACTGGTTTTGAATTTACATTAACTGAAGTGCTGGCAGTGGATGTACATCCATTTGAGTCAGTCACTAACACTACATAAGCAGTTGTTCCCGAAGGATTTACTACCGGATTAGCTATCGGTGAGGCCCCATTGTTCCAAGAATAAGTGAATGGAGAGCTGCCGCCAGATGCCGTCGGTGAACCGCCTAGGGTTACACTCTCTCCCGCACATATCGTATGAGTCGGATTGCCCGCATCTGCTACAACTTCGGGGAATACACGTACAGGTATCGAATTGCCTGCCTGACAGCCTGTCGCATCAGTTAAGACAGCAGAATACAAATACGTTCCAGATAAAGTTGGATTAACCGTGGTAAAAACCAGTATCCACTTAAGAATTGTCCTATCCATTTTATGCTATAAGGAGTGGTACCTCCCAAAGGTATAGCCGTGAATGTAACTAAACGCCGGTACCTTCGCACCAGAAAAGTGGGGTGTTAGGAGCTATAGTAACTTGAAGCGAAGAACCCGTTACATCTACAAATACAATATCGGAAGCACTACAACCATTTGCATCGGTAACCGTTACCGTATAATTGGTCGGAGAGCCTATTCCGGCTACCGAAGGATTGGCTGTCGTGTCAGATGTTAATCCTGAAGGAGGAGACCATGCATAGCTGTAAGGGGAAGTTCCGCCCGTTGCCGTCGGAGATCCACCTAACACCGCTCCGGACACACTACACGAAGGAATCGTTTTGTCCATCCCTGCATTCGCTGTCACACCCGTGTTCACCGTTACACTCGTAGTAGCAGTTCCCGAGCATCCAAACGCATCGGTAATGGTCACATTATATGTTCCCGCTTTTGATAAGTCAGCACTCGTAATATCCGGATTCTGTAAGCCACTCGCGAATGATGGACCTGACCAGGTAAATGTATAGGTCGGTGTACCACCTCCGGGGCTAGAGTTCAAATTGATTGTTCCTCCGGCGCAGACCGGAGAGTTACTACCCGCTGTTACACTCAATGCCGGTTGTACCGTAATAAAGTTGGTAGAAGCACTTGCCGTACATCCATTGTTATCTGTCAATGCTACCTGATATATACCACTCATCAAGGTAGTGGCATTAGAAATACTTGGATTCTGAGTTAAGTTAGAAAAAGATTGAGGGCCTGACCACACATAAGTATAGCCTGGCGTACCTCCTGATGGAGTCGAGGTCAGCAGGATGGTAGTTCCGGCACAATACGAAGCACTCGAACTTCCTGCCGTAACCGATGGCAGTGGATTGACCACTACATTCACCGATAAAGAAGCAGCCGAAGTACATCCTGCCGGACTGCTCTGAGTCACGGTATAGTTACCCGCCATCGAAGCATTGACATTGTTTCTGTTGATTGGATTGCCACTCTGTGTAAAGGCATTAGGACCGCCCCAGTTGAACGTGTTTCCTACATCTCCGTCAGCACTTAGTGTCAGCGTTTGACCGGCACACAGTGGGTTAGGATTTGCCGCTACATTGGTTGGAGCCGTTGGAGTAGCATTTACTACTAAAGAAGCAGAGTTAGCGGATGGTGAAGTACAGCCCGTAACCGTTTGGGTCACACTATATATTCCCGCCATCGCTAAGGTTACATTATTTCTGGTTACCGGATTACCATTCAAGGTAGCTCCATCCGGAGTGGTCCAAGTGAACGTCGCACCGCCTTGACCTATAGCAGATAGCGTAATATCATTTCCTGTACAGATAGGATTCGGAGAGACCGTTACTCCGGTTGGTGCCAGTGGGGTAGGGGTTACTACTAAGTTCAAAGCCGCCGAAGGGGCTGAGTTACAACCCAATACAGTTTGGATCACGGTATAGTTACCGCCCATAGCTAGTGTTACACTGTTTCTTGTTAAAGGATTGCCCGTCGGATTAAGTCCATCCGGTGTCGTCCACGTAAATGTAGCGCCACCTTGTCCGCTTGCCGTCAGGGTAACATCATTACCTGTACAGATTGGATTAGGTAATGCATCTAAACTGGTTGGAGGAGCTGGGGTAGTATTGACTACCAACGATGCAGAGTTTGCCGATGGTGACGTACAACCCGTAACTGTTTGGGTCACACTATATACGCCTGCCATCGCTAAGGTTACATTGTTTCTTCCTACCACTTTGCCATTCAATATCGGTCCATCAGGTGTCGTCCAAGTGAATGAGGCACCACCTTGACCCGTAGCAGATAAGGTAATGCTGTCTCCGGTACATACCGGAGTCGGAGAGACCGTTACTCCAGTTGGAGCTAATGGATTGGCATTCACCACTAAGGATGCCGAATTAGCGGATGGGGAGGTACAGCCCGTAACCGTTTGGGTGACACTATATACGCCCGCCATCGCTAAGGTTACGTTGTTTCTGGTTACCGGATTGCCACTCAAAGTAGGTCCATCCGGTGTTGTCCACGTAAAGGCGGCACCACCAATACCTGTGGCAGATAGCGTAATATCAGCGCCCACACATACCGGACTCGGAGATACCGTTACTCCGGTTGGTGCAGATGGAGTGGAAGTTACTACTAAGTTAAGGGCTGCTGATGAGGCCGAAGGACAGCCCAACACAGTTTGGGTCACAGTATAGTTACCGCCCATAGCCAGTGTTACATTGTTTCTTGTTAAAGGATTGTTCGTAGGATTGAGTCCATCCGGTGTTGTCCAAGTGAAGGCAGCGCCTACTTGCCCGCTTGCCGTTATCGTTACAGAATTACCCGTACATATAGGATTGGAGGATGCATTCAAACTAGTTGGTGCAGCCGGGGTAGCATTCACTACTAATGAAGCAGAGTTCGCCGATGGCGATGAACATCCATTCACTGTCTGAGTTACACTATAAACACCCGCCATCGCTAAGGTTACATTGTTTCTGTTTACCGGACTGCCATTCAATATCGGTCCATCAGGGGTTGTCCATGTGAACGTGGCACCAACCTGACCTGTAGCAGATAAGGTAATACTGTTTCCACTACATACCGGACTCGGAGATACTGTTACTCCGGTTGGAGCATTCGGCGTGGCGATAATTGTGATATTTATGGTTGCCACCGTGGCCGTACATCCGGCTAAAGTGATTTCTGTCAATGAATATAACCCACCCATACCTACGGTTATGTTATTTCGGTTTACTACCGCCGTATTATTGGCCGTAAATCCTCCCGGACCCGTCCAGTTAAAGGTAGAGCCCACCTGTCCGTTCGCTGTCAACTGCATGTTTTGACCAGCGCATAAAGTATCGTTGGGCAGTACGGAAATAGTAGGTTTTGGTGGAGACGGTGGATCAACTAAAACAAAAGGTCCCTTAATTGTGTCGCCACATCCAGGGTTGGTCGCATGAAACACCCATATACTGTCATAAGACCCTGCAATAAGATTTGGTATCACTAAATTCCCCACACCATTAGTGGTAACAGACAAAGGACCCACCGGAGTAACTCCGCGTCTATACTTTACCTGATAAGGAGTATTCGGTAATAAAGTGGTGTTCGACAGGGTAATAGAACCATCGCTTCCCGAACAAGTGGAAGGGTTTTGGAAGGCTACACTCGCATTGTTCAGATTAACGCAGTGATAGCGGATCACTAAATAATCTTCCACCTCACCATTTATGTAGTTCACATTATTGGGTGGGTTCGCCACATTCATCAAAGGGTCTGTGCTGATTCTTATTCTTAAATAGGAAGTATCAATAGATCCTGATGTCCAGTTGAATCCATTCCAAGATAAGGTAGCAGAAATAGCACCGTTGGCTACTCTTACCGTATCCACCTCGCCCGCATCAAAAACTCCATTCCGGTTGAGATCAAGCCATGCAGCTACAATTGCTGTAGAGCCCGTAGTATTGGTAATCGGTATCGTCACAGAATACGAAGTGCCTGTATCTTGAATTAATATCTGTGATCCCGGAATACCATCTTCATCATCTAAATCTGATTGATCATCTACATTTGCCCTCGTTCCGGGTGAAACCGGATAAAAGTCTTCTGCATCTTCCAAAGCACCGATCCTAAGGTTACCAACAATGTTATGTCTGCCGGTGCCATAAGACGTAGGTGCATCTCCCTGGTCATAAGTAAAGATCGCCCCAATACGCCATTTGAAAACCAAGTGGATATCATCGCCGTTAGTCGAATTATTTATATCGAAAACCTGGTTCGGACCACTTAAAGGTCCAATAACCGCCGGCTGAAGTGAGGTGCTATGTACCGTTGTTCCCAATACAATCAAGGTATCGCCTTCTACCACGAAGTGGTTACTGCCCGCAGGAGTACCCGTTTCTCCTAAATAATCATTGTCAGAGCCTCCTACATAAGTACAGAATAAGCCATTAGACAAATTCGTTTCCAGCGCTATCCAGAAAATATCCCAAGTTCCACCATTATAGGTAGAGTCATAGAATGAATTACCTGCCAAATCCAGATTCTTCACAGGAAATCCGTTTGGATTTCCTGCTGTTTTAGGCTGTGATCCTGTTTCTCCAAACACCATTACTGCTGATTCCTGACCATATAATCTGATGGTATTTCCACGGTCGTTACCTGTACCGCTGAAATAGGTCGCCTTCCAGGGATTGCCGGCTCCGGTTCTACCTGTTCTTGGCAGTTTTCCAATAATTCCATCATCATTACCGGTTCCGCTATTTTTAGTAGAACGAAATCTCGAAAGCGAATCAGAACCTAAAGGGAAATTATCGCTCCGCGTATAACCGGTAACATATATAGTATCGTTGGCGCCTATAGTCAATCCGTTAAACTGGTCGGTACTAGAACTGCCTCCTATACGACTCAACATCGAAAAGCTGCCTCCGGCTGCCGGAATCACTCCCACCACCGCATCCTGAGAAGCCGAACCCGAAGGATAAGCTCCCGCCGGATTGATTAAACCGGGAAATGAAGCCACGGTACTCGAAGTATATCCGACAAAAGCAATAGCTCCGTCCGAGAAAACATTCAAATCATTCAAATTATCATCAGCGTTTCCTCCGACAAATGTTCCCATCGCCAGCGTATTCAGGTTCGTGAACCTCGCTATGTACATATCCATACCCGCATCATAGGATCCATCCGGTGCATTGACTACGTAACTAGGAGAACCTGTGAAATTACCATTAAACCTTCCTCCCACCACATAATCTGTATTAGAAGTCGCTCGGATTGTAACCATCCGATCACCGTTGTTATTTTGATCCATGATGCTACCTGCTACAGTACCATCGCCACCCATATAGGATGAATAAAGTAACGTGTTGAGATTGGAATTAAATACAGCTACGAAACCATCCTGCTGAGATCCGGTTCCGGTTCCACCTCTTGTATTGTCAAAAGCCGGAGTGGCAGGAGATGCAGTTGTTGTAATAGCACCACGAGTAGCACCGCAAACAAACAGGCGGCTGTTATCCGGTGACAAACTCAAACCGTAAATAGCGTCCGGGTTTACACTTCCAAAATAAGTAAGTCTTAACATTTTTGTGCCGTCAGTACTTAACTCATATACAATACCATCCCGATTGCTACCATTACCACCGGTCCCTGCATCATTATATGTAGAGTCATATCCGAAAATCGCAGCGCCAATGTATGAACGGGTAAATTGCACATTCGCAGCACCACCACAATAAACATTGCCCGCTGCATCCACATCAACTGCAAACAAATACTCATCAAAGTTATCGGTGCCTCCATCCACCCAGGTTCCCCATTTTAAACTCGGGTCAATAATTAAAGGATAGCGCTCGTCAATAGGCCCTTCTGCTTTAAAGATGGCAGCGTCGCCATCTAAAGCAAAGGACATCTGAACCGGAACTTTCTTTCCATTAATCAACTGGTATGATTCAGGTATGTCAAACTTCACTTCATTAAAACGAATCTTGACCGATAGATTTCCCTTTTCGTCAATTCTCAGTTTGTCTTGTCCTTTAAATCTCATTTTAATATCGCGGAAGTTAGCACCCGGTTTTACTACCCAGTCAAATTCCATCAGTTTATTATCCTGGCTATACATCCGAAGATCTATCCCATTATATATCTCTTTCAAATCTACTTCGCCATAAGCCGAAACATCCGACGCATGATGTGAAGCATCGGGGCCAATAAAATAATTGTACTTGGTTAAAAACTCATTCCGCTTTTCAACCGTATAGTTTGGATTGTGGCCATCCATGAAAATTCCCCAGCCATGAACCTGATAGGTATAGTTTTCGTCCTCCTCTTCTTCTTCCTCTTCTCCTTCGTGTTCATTCTTTAAATAAGAGAAGAAATAGAGGTGATCTTTCTTGACCACCATTTCTCCTACGTTCGTATGCCCCTGCATCAAAACGTTCGGCTCCCACTGTCCTTTGTTTTCTTCAAAGGAAATTGTGTTCAAACTTTTCTTCAAAACATCCAGATAGCCCTGATTGGCAGCCGAAGTAGTTTGAGTAGTCGCCTGAACTCTATTTGATTGCGCATGGACATTAACCGTTCCAAAAATCACGCAGAGGTTAAACAGGAAAAATGTCAGAATTGAACTTGGTTGTAAATTTGCTGTCTTCATGTTTATAGATTTGAAGTTTTGTGTGATGTTCTTTATTTTAAGTTTCATGAGGCGATAATTTATATTAATGCATTACAAATGACAAATGCCATTTTTCATCTTAGACTATATTCAAAAAAATATTGGAGCAAATCAAACCTCGGTTCAAAAGGATTTGATTGCAAAAAAAAGGATGTCGGTTTGCCGTGTATTGAATCGAGTATAAATGTTGCATGTATCAGTACATTAAGTGAATACTATTTTAAATACCGCGCAAAACTAGAACATTAAACGAAATGCCTTAACCCAAACGGCTAATTTTATTCACACATTACTAACGTAGCTTTATGAGAAAAAATTGGATGATATGACTGTGAGAAAAAAAACGAACCACCGGTTCTTATCTTCAAACACTCACCATTTACTAACATCCTTGTTTTGTCTCTATATATAGATCAACTTATACGATACCAAATTATTAGCGTTTGCGCTCCTCATATCCGGTTCCGAAAAAAATCAGTATCTTGCCATATATAATGTCTCCCTGTTTATAATCTAAAAATACCTTTGCATATGAAAACTTATCCGGCTATCATCATCTTGATTGCGCTTTCCCTATTCAGTTCAGCGCAAACAGATCGTTATTCGGGGTCTTATGTATGTATGAATGGGATGACTCATTTTTTTGCCTCCACTCCTATCGAAGATATTGACGCAACATCAAAAGTAACCTTGTGTGTTATAAATACAGAAACGAAAAAAGTATATGCCAAAGTGCGAATGACCTCTTTCGATTTCCGCAGAAAACTGATGCAGGAACACTTCAACGAAGATTATGTGGAAAGCGAAAAGTATCCCTACGCCATTTTAGATGCTGACATTGTTTCAGAAATAGATTTTACAAAAGATGGAACTTACGACATCACATTGAAAGGCACCTTTGAAGTGCACGGGGTGAAACAAGATCGGGAGATTAAAGGCAAGCTAACTATTAAGGATGGGCAGCCCAAAAGCGCCACTGCGGAGTTTGACGTAAAACTGGTAGATCACAAAATCAAAATTCCCAAAGCGGTGATTGCAAAGATTGCCGAAGTGTTTAAAGTGAATGTTGATTTCACTTTTGAAAAATATACGGCTAAGTAAAACAAACGCGGTTAAACCGAAGCCATACCTTTCTTTGCTATTCCGTTGTCTTTCGACGGAACAACTTCGCAGGGATATTCAAACAAACATTTCTGTTTAACTATATCGGCAACCGAGTCAGGCACCATATCTTCCCAACCGGATTCTCCCGATTTAATCATCTGAATAACCTTAGGAGAAAATATGTGCAATACTCTTTCATCATATCCTTGCAGGTCGGTAAGGAATCCAGCCGATTTGAGATAATCAAATAAAGCACGGAGCGAATCAGAAACCTTCATATTTTTCGTAGTCACAATCTCTGCGCCCGGTTCGGATTGATATGGATACACCAACATCTGCGCATTGTGTGAAAAAATTTCTCCAAAATAATGTAGCAGTTCCCTCGAAGCATGCCGATAATATTTTTCATTGAACAGTTCCAGAATATTCAAGATACCGAGAATGATCCCTATACTCTGTGGTTTGCACCGGTTCAAATAATTCACCAACACATTGTGCTTGTGACAATTAGAAACCATGACATAATAACCCAAACTACAAAGTATCTCTGCCCGGTCTAAAAAATCTTGCGTATCAAACTCGCCATCACCGGCCAGATTGTTGAGCGTAATTTCTGAAAGCACAATCAGATTATCCGTATTTCCATGAATAGTTTTGAAATGCTCTACACCACATTTCATCATGTCCTCACTCACTTTGGTAACCGGTCGGAAACGACCGCGAAGACAAAGCAAATTTTTACGGTAAAGAATATCTTTGGGCTGATACACTTCTCCGCCTGCACCAAAAATTGTTCCGTCCGTAAACTTTCTTTTCACCAGTTCCAGTGCCAACAGGCGATTATCCATCTTTCCAAAATCAGGACCCTTCACCTTTATCATATCTATCTCCACTTGGTCGGTAGTCAGATTATCTAATAGAGATTCAATAAACTCTCCTAACTGATCGTGATACCAATAGCAAGCAAAAAGCAAGTTCGTTCCGATACCGCCAATCACCCGTTGCTGATAAATATTGTCAGAACCTTTCAGGCGTATATGTATCACCACTTCATTGGGTTCGGCATGTGGAGAAAGTTGAAACTTCACTCCCATCCATCCGTTAGGGTCATTGGTTTTATGAAAATTTAAAGTTGTACAGGTATTGGCGAAAGCAAAAAATCGCTTCTTATTATATGGTTCATCGGTCAAACGCTCTTTCAACAAATCATACTCATGATCGAGCATCTTGTGCAACCGCGATTCGCTGACATATCTTCCGGCACCTTCTTTACCATAAATAGCATCAGAAAAAGTCATATCATAAGCACTCATGGCCTTCGCCACTGTGCCCGATGCCCCTCCTACCTGAAAGAAATTGCGCACCACCTCCTGACCGGCACCTATCTCGGCAAAAGTGCCATAGATACTTTGGTCTAAGTTGATACGTAAAGCTTTACGTTTTATGGATAAAATCTCGCGTTCCATGAAGCTAAATTACTTGATTATACGTTTACAACGTAAAAAGGTTAACATATATTGTGTACAGAAAAATCGAACTTGATGGAAGATTAAGACCAATGAGCCGCCGGTCAAAAGGCTGTTGCTGCTTCCAACCGGAACACCGGGCCTTGAACTTTTGCGGGCGCAAATATGATGAAACCAACCGATAGTCTGACCGCTATTTTTAGAATATAAATAGGTGCAGCAAGTCCGCAACCGGATACCGTTCTTCCATAATTCAATTCAGATCCTGATTGTTTTATGAGCCCACCATACGCTCCTTGCCCACTGCTTGGTTGAATGACTATTTGGTTTGATTAGGATAGCTGCTGTTGTGATCAGTATAGCCACATATATGATTAGTATAGCCTGGAAACTTATTGGTTAAGCAGGGATTATGATTGGTTAAAGCCTGTGGTGTACCTCAATAGCAGATGTGATTGCGAAACAGGGTTTTGGGATTACCATCTCGCTCCAGATAGACCACCGGTTCCTTGATTTCAGAAATATGTTGGATGGAAGTATGAAGACAAATGTATCCGCTAATATAATCTGCTAAAGCTGAAAACTCCTTTTTTTGCCGGTTTCCATTTTATCAGTATTTTAGAACCTCTAAACACAAAACGATAACATGAATACTTCAAAATTCTTTACGCTGCGCAAAGATTATGTGGACGTAGCATTAATGTGCATGGTCATGACCGAGGCCATGCAGACGCAAAAAGACACGCAGAAAACTGCCCTGCTCACCGGTGATTCTCAGGCTGCGTTCAAACACTTATTGCAAACATTGATTGGCATGATAGATAAAAACGGCCAAGCAAAACACCGCGATTTAGTGCTGGATAGAACTATGAGTTTTGCACTGATGCACGGTATTGTGCAATCATTTTACCGAATGAAAGGACACCTACTCTTGCCAAAAGAAGAGCGCAAACCCATCAGCGATGAGCAGGAGGCGGAAATAGAAAATATGTACGACGAGATGAAAGACCCCGCCGCCGATTTGCTCTGGGAACTGACCGAAGCACTGAACTATCTCGACTATGGTTTGCAAACGCTCGATGAAGTGTTTGACCGAAAACCCGCTGTGCGGCCGCTGAAAGTAGATAATAAGGAAATTATTTTTGAGGTAACGTTGAAAGAAGCGGACTTGCGCCTTTTTAGCTGGGTTTACGGTAACCTTGAAGTTTTAAAAAACTATAAAGAGGACTATGATTTTGCTCAACGGTTTTGCTCTTGCCGATTCATGCACCTAAGCGATTATGAGGCGGTAAAAAAGAAACTGAATCAGAAAATCGAAGGAGAAATAATTCAGCTTACCCTTCGCGATGTGATTGTGCTTTACTATACCCTTTCGCTTGGAAGCAAACTATTTGTCAGCGATGCCGATGCCATTTTTGATGAGCTTATTAAAGATTCTGACCGCAATGATCCACAGGGCGATTTGCGAATTGTCCGTAACCACTTTCTTAAACTGAGCGACGGAATTTTAAGCACACTTAAAAAAGAATTCAAGCACAACAAAACCTTTATGTTGGAGATTGATAGGGTGAAGAATTGGTAAATTCAGAGTACTTTGGTTATGGCCCCTCCATTGCGTTGCGCTGACACTTGAAAGAACGGGACGAGTTGCTAAAATAAAATACGAACAGCAAGGAGTTCATCCTTGGCTCCGCTTTAGACTATGATGAGTTGCGGTCATTTAGAATTTAGTTTGTGTGATTAGTATAGGTAATGCTATGATTAGTATAGCGGCTGTTGTGATTGGCATTGCCGCTGATATGATTAAGAACGCGGAGGATATGATTAAGAATGCCGCTTGTATGATTAGAACTGCCGCTGCTATGATTATAAACGCGGAGGATATAATTAGAACACCGGCTTATATCATTAGAACAGCCGCTACTATGATTAGAAACGCGGAGGATATAATCAGAATAGCGGCTTGTATGATTAGAACAGCCGCTGATTTAGTTAGAAGCGCGGAGGATATAATTAGAACCGCGGCTTGTATGGTTAGAACAGCCGTTTGTATAATTAGAACTGCCGCTATTCTGATTAGAAAAACAGTTTTTTTAATTGGAAAAAAGTTTTTTCCAATTATAATCCCTGCTATTCCAATTCAAACGGTGTTAAAATGCACTGAAACATGGCTTTTCGATCGGAATGCTTCTTTCCAGAAATTATGTTGCACAAAAAAAACAGCCATCCCCCTTGTTTTTAGGGACTTTTCGGGTGTATCTTGCTATCAAATTTGATGTTATGAGACATACTGAACTCGCAAAAGACCTCGGTCAAGCGCTGAGGCAGGCAAGAGAGCTCCAACATTTGAGCCAGCTACGCCTGGCTCTTGATGCACATGTACAGCAGTGCAGCATCTGCCACCTCGAAAAAGGCAAGCTCAACGTTACCATAGACACGCTGCTTGATATCTGCCAAGCGCTGCATTTGAAGGTGATGTTGGTGAGGGAGTGAGAGGGCTGTTACTCCCTCAGTTGCTTAATGCCGTGGCTCGCGTCTCGCGAGTGTCGGTTTCAACTGCCTCCGGCATTAAAAAAACGCAAGATACGGAGGGTAGCTCACAGTCGCGGGACGCGAGCGAGAGCGGGGGAAATCAGAACGAAATTCCCTCCATATGTACGATTTCCCATTTCACCCAGTCTCGATGACTGTAACGCTCGAATTGTTTATCGTGGTTATATTCCAATAGTATCGTTATGTCACTTTCCATTTCTTGATATCGCCCTCGTTTTTTCGATTGTAGCCCATACCAAACATGATAGTTGATGGAAGCGGTTCCGGCAGATTCATTCATAGATACCTTTTTATATTCTCCACGGATAAAGCGTCGGCGGGGGATGAAGGGGTAATCGTCGCTTACTATCTCTATGTGCGGCGCCTGATCAAGGTTGTTCCCCATTCTAAATTCTTTTGAAAAAATCGAAAAATCCATTGCAAAAACTGATTGTCCAAAAGACATTTCTATTAAGCGGTGTAAAATGATTTTGGGTTCGAGAGCTTCTACGGGGTGAAATTGCTCGTATGTTATCTTGGTAAATACCGGGGGAAATTTAATGTTGATGATTTTCTGCTTAAACACTTCTTGGGTCAGGAAGCGATACATTTCGTCAATTGGCACCGGAAGCCTCGAAAAAATTTCGATGCTGTGTCTTTGCATCAGGCCCGTGAGGCGCTCGTAAGCCCTTCGGGTTTCTTTTGCGCTCATGTCATGCAGATGGTTATAAGCCGGTTCTCCGATCAGTTGGTAAATAGTGGTTTGACCGGCAGTTGGTAATTTTCGGTAATAGCGGATTAGGTGTTTAAGATGTTGATTCAATAAACGATGCATCCGAAAAGGCGACTCACCGACTTCTATTCCGAATTCCGCCATCAATTGCAACCGGAGCTGACCGTTTTGTACGATGTATTGCTCGTCTGTTTTAGGGCCCCTTTTCTTTTTCCGCTCCATAGGATTTGACAAAGTCGTACCACTAAAATAATAATTTCAGATAAAATGAGCGAGGTACCGAAAGGTATGCTCAACATCTCCATAGACACGCTGCTTGATATCTGCGAGGTGCTGCATTTGAAGGGGAAGCTGGTGAAGGAGTGAGATGGCTGGTTTGCTAAGCGGGCGCTGGCGCAACTCTGCCCTCGATCGCGACACGCCACACCTGTACAGATAATGAAAGAACCGTTGCTACACGTGCATTTTAGCTCCGTAGGAGCTATGCGTTTGGTAGTAAATAGACAGCATCTTATTTAAGTTCCAGAGGAACGTCCGATAGAAAACAGTCGGTCGCCCCGATGGGCAATGCCATTAAGTTAAGCCGTAATTGTGTTCGAAACATGATAATCTGTGGCTAAAGCCAAGCCAGTTTTACACCAAATGCTCCGCCATAAATGGCGGTTTATAACACCACGCTTCAGCGTGGTGAGCATCCGGCTCATGCTAAATGGCTTTAGCCATGATAATAGCTACGAGGAAGTCAGATTCAAACACTTATTAGGATGAACCTTGAAAACCGCATCGCGGTCGAAATCCTTAACTTAATGGCATTGCCCGATGGGGCTTAGCTTATTATGACGAGATACTTCTACCAAAGGCTTTGACCCTACGGGTCAATAGACCAATGCCACACTGCATTTTAAAGTCTTCTGTACAGGTGGGGCATCACAAGTATTCGGAAGACTTTATAAAGGATTAGTTTACAGTGGTTTATGTTCACCTCACCTTTTCAAATTATGCAAAAAATTTCACGCAAAGGGCTTAGAGATGCAGAGTATTGAATCTTTTCACTGTATTTTCTCTGTGTTCCCAGCTAGTCTGCGTCCTCTGCGTGAAATAAAGTATGCCTTTTAAGGTAAATTTCTCCAGAGAACGCAGGTAGAAGATGGTATTAATATGCTTAAACAAAGCCATTACACCATCTTCCGAACACCTGTGGGGTGGCGTCGCGCGAGTGTGAGCTACATCAACGCCGTCCCTCCGCTTCATAGGAGCACGAGGGGGCTTATACCTGATCAACGCAATCCCTGAAACGTCGCTATGGTTTGACGTTTCTTTAACAACATCGTGGTGTCAATTAATCTGCGATTAATATTTTTGTGACACATTCCATCTTATGACACAAGGCAATCGGATTTTTGACCAGCAGGGTTTGTTTTTTTGCTTATCAAATGTAAACACAGGCCGTGACGTGGTCCTAGACTACGTCAAACGGGGATATTAGAAGTAAAAACAAAAGACCTATTAAAAGATAAAAAATGACAAGCACAGCACAAAGAGCAGAATTACAAGCTAAAATATGGAAGATAGCCAACGATGTGCGAGGCTCGGTAGATGGATGGGATTTTAAACAGTTTGTTTTAGGTACGCTGTTCTATCGCTTCATTAGTGAAAACTTTACCAATTACATTGAAGGGGGTGATGATAGCATTGACTACGCCAATTTTTCCGCTGAAAAAATATCTTCAGAAATAAAGGACGATGCCATTAAGACCAAGGGGTATTTCATCTATCCCAGCCAGCTTTTCATAAATGTGGCGAAAACAGCCAATACCAACCCGAATCTTAACACGGATTTAAAAGCCATTTTTGATGCTATTGAAAGTTCTGCAAATGGTTATCCATCCGAACCAGATATTAAAGGATTGTTTGCGGATTTTGATACGACAAGCACACGATTGGGTAATACTGTTGAAGGCAAAAACGACCGATTAGCTAAAGTTTTGAAAGGTGTGGAAGAATTGAATTTTGGAGATTTTGAGGATAACCAAATTGACCTTTTTGGTGATGCCTATGAGTTTCTGATCTCTAATTATGCCGCGAACGCGGGAAAATCTGGAGGTGAGTTTTTTACGCCACAGCACGTATCCAAACTCATCGCTCAATTGGCCATGCACAAGCAGGTCAAAGTGAATAAGATATATGACCCAGCGGCGGGTTCTGGCTCTTTACTTTTACAAGCCAAAAAGCATTTCGATAATCATATTATTGAAGAAGGCTTCTATGGACAGGAAGTGAACCACACGACTTACAACCTTGCTCGTATGAACATGTTTTTGCACAACATCAACTACGACAAGTTTAATATTGCCCTTGGCAATACGCTCATAGACCCACACTTTGGCGATGAAAAACCTTTTGATGCCATTGTTTCTAATCCTCCTTACTCTATCAAGTGGATTGGTGACGATGACCCCACGCTGATTAATGATGACCGTTTTGCCCCTGCTGGTGTATTGGCTCCTAAATCAAAAGCCGATTTTGCCTTTGTCCTTCATGCCCTGAGTTATCTGTCCAGCAAAGGCAGGGCAGCTATTGTTTGCTTTCCGGGTATCTTTTACCGAGGCGGTGCGGAACAGAAAATCAGGAAGTATTTAGTGGATAATAATTTTGTAGAAACCATAATCTCCGTAGCACCCAATTTGTTTTATGGCACTCTATTTCAGTTACCATTCTGGTGCTCTCTAAACACAAGACGGATACCAAAACCCAGTTTATAGATGCCAGCGGTGAAGATTTTTTTAAGAAAGTGACCAATAACAATTTGCTGACCCATGCCCATATTGAAAAGATTATGGAAATCTTTGACAGCAAAAAAGAGGTGGCGCATGTGGCTACATCTATAGGCAACAACAAAATTGCGGAGAACGATTATAGCCTATCTGTAAGCTCTTATGTAGAAGCGAAGGATAACCGCGAAAAGCTCGATATAACCGAACTGAACCAAGAAGTTTCAAAAACGGTGGTGAAGATAAATAAGCTGCGTGCCGATATAGATGCTATAATAAAGGAGATTGAAGCATGAGCTATTTGGAGAAATTGTTAGAGGGCGTGGAGGTGGAATGGAAGCCGTTGGGGGAAGTCGCTGAACTTAAACGAGGCAAAACTATTACGGCAAAAACAAAAAACGCTGGTAATATTCCTGTGATTAGTGGTGGTCAGAAACCTGCATACTATAATGCAGAATACAATAGAGAAGGTGAAACAATTACAGTTGCAGGAAGTGGTGCCTATTCTGGTTACGTTATGTATTGGAATGAACCGATATTTATATCAGATGCATTTTCGGTTATACCTAATCTTGCAGTTTTAAATACAAAGTATGTTTTTCATTTTTTACTAAATAACCAAGAGTGGATTCATAATTTACAGAAAGGTTCAGGTGTACCGCACGTGTACCCAAAAGACTTGGCTAAACTCCTCATCCCCATCCCGCCCCTCACCGTTCAAAAAGAAATTGTTCGTATCTTAGACAGCTTTACAGAGCTTACAGCAGAGCTTACAGCAGAGCTTACAGCTCGTAAAAAGCAGTATAGTTATTATAGGGAACAGTTGTTGAGTTTTGAAGAAGGGGAGGTGGAGTGGAAGACGTTGGGGGAGGTCTTCCAGATGAGAGCAGGCCAGCACATTTCAGCAGATAATATAAGTACAATCAAAGATGACACTTATCCTTTCCCGTGCTATGGAGGTAATGGTGTGCGTGGTTTCGTAAAAAATTATAGCCATGATGGTGGGTATGTTTTAATAGGTCGCCAAGGTGCTCTATGTGGAAATGTCCAACGCTTTAAGGGCAAATTTTATGCAACTGAACACGCTGTCGTTGTTACGGCAACTGATTCTATAAATATAGATTATGCCTTTTACTTTCTTACCATTATGAACCTAAATCAATATGCCTCAAAGTCTGCACAACCAGGTTTAGCTGTTGGAAAACTGAGTAATTTAAAAATCCCCCTTCCTTCCCTTGAAGAACAAGAACGCATTGTTACTATCCTCGATAAATTCGACATGCTCACTACCTCAATCAGTGAAGGGTTGCCGAGAGAGATTGAGTTAAGAAAAAAGCAGTATGAGTATTATAGGGATTTGTTGCTGACGTTTAAAATGTCTGTATTATGATTTTTAGGATTTTAAGATTATAGGATAAGGATAATAGGTTAAAGATTATAGGATAAGGGTAATAGGATAAAAATGAAAGGATTCATACTACATACTATTAGGATTGTAAAATTGCACCCTGTAATCTTACAATCCTCTAATCTTAAAAATCAAAATTCCGACAAATGAAACATGATGAATTGACGCATAAAATAATTGGTTGTGCTATGAAAGTGCATAGCACCTTGGGCAATGGTTTTCAGGAAGTCATTTATCAGCGGGCATTGGCTATTGAAATGGAAAAACAGGGTTTAGGTTTTAAGCGGGAAATGGAAATGAGTATTTTTTATGAAGGCGTTGATATTGGAACAAGGCGGGTAGATTTTTTTGTAGAAGATCTTGTAATGGTTGAACTGAAAGCATTAATAAAATTGGAAGATGTGCATTTGGCACAGGCGATGAATTATTGTCAAGCCTATAATTTACCTATTGGTTTACTGATAAATTTTGGATCAAAAAGTTTGGAATTTAAAAGAGTGTATAACGTAAACCACCCTGAAAACAAAGATTATATTAGGATGAATGGATTAAAAGATGATAAGATTTCATCCGACCCCAAAATCCTGAAATCCTAAAAATCCTAATTCAGACAAATGAGCACTTACAAAACCATAGCCGAATCGAACAACTTCATAGTACTTGATAAATACACCAAGTACGCTGAGGTGAATGAGGCACCAGTGGCTTATCAAACGGAGACAACTCTGGAGAAAGAATTAATTCAGGATTTAATCAATCAGGGGTATGAAAATCCGCTTGACCTTAATACCCTTGAAGCCATGTTGGCGAATGTAAGAGTACAGCTTCAGTCGCTTAATAATATGATGTTTACAGATGCTGAATGGACTCGCTTTGTGGAGGAGTATTTAGATAAGCCCAGCGATAACCTGGTTGAAAAATCAAGAAAAATACACGACAACTACATTTATGACTTTGTGTTTGACGATGGTCATATCCAAAACATCTATCTGGTAGATAAAAAAAATATAGCTCGGAATAAGGTGCAGGTCATCTCCCAGTTTGAGCAAAAAGGAACACAAGCCAACCGGTATGATGTCACCATATTAGTCAACGGATTGCCTTTGGTGCAAGTGGAGCTAAAAAAGCGCGGGGTAGCTATTCGTGAAGCATTTAATCAAGTGCATCGCTATACTAAAGAGAGTTTCAATAGAAAAACTTCCCTTTATAAATACATTCAGATTTTTGTGATAACCAACGGCACGGACAGCCGCTATTTTGCCAATACCGTTGCGCGCAATAAAAACAGCTTTGACTTTACCATGAACTGGGCCAAGGCTGACAATACGTTGATTAAAGATCTGAAGGATTTTACGGCAACCTTTTTCCAGAAACACACCCTTTTAAAAGTACTGCTCCACTATTCTGTTTTTGACACGAGTGATACACTGCTGGTCATGCGACCCTATCAGATTGCCGCCACAGAGAGAATTTTATGGAAAATTGAAAGTTCGTATCAATCAAAAAAATGGTGTTCCACGGATGGAGGCGGTTATATCTGGCATACCACCGGCTCCGGTAAAACGCTGACCAGTTTTAAAGCGGCCAGATTAGCCACGCAACTTGAATTTATTGATAAAGTATTCTTTGTAGTAGATCGTAAGGACCTGGACTTTCAAACGATGAAGGAATATCAGCGGTTTTCACCCGATAGTGTGAATGGCTCTGATAGTACAGCAGGTTTAAAGAGAAATATTGAAAAGGATGACAATAAGATTATAGTTACCACTATTCAAAAGCTGAATAACCTGATGAAAAGTGAGGGTGATTTAGCCATTTATCAAAAGCAAGTAGTTTTCATTTTCGATGAAGCACATCGTTCTCAGTTTGGTGAAGCCCAAAAGAATCTGAAAAAGAAATTCAAGAAGTATTATCAGTTTGGTTTTACCGGTACGCCTATCTTTCCTCAAAATGCTTTAGGCGCCGATACAACAGCCAGCGCTTTTGGACGTGAATTACACTCCTACGTTATTACGGATGCTATTAGAGATGAAAAGGTACTGAAATTTAAAGTGGACTATAATGATGTTCGGCCTCAGTTTAAAAGTGTTGAAACCGAAATTGATGAGAAGAAACTAAGTGCTGCTGAAAACAAAAAAGCCCTTCTTCATCCGGCACGCATTAAAGAGGTTTCCCAATACATTTTACAGAATTTCAAATTAAAGACCCATCGCAATCAGGGAAGCAACAAAGGCTTTAATGCCATGTTTGCGGTAAGCAGTATAGATGCCGCTAAATGTTTTTATGAGGAGTTAAACCATTTACAAAAAGGCAGCGATAAGCCTTTGAAAATTGCTACCATCTTCTCTTTTGCCGCCAACGAAGAGCAGAGTGCAATAGGGGAGATAGTGGATGAGAGCTTTGAACCCTCGGCAATGGAAAGCAGTGCAAAAGAATTTCTCGCCAATGCTATCAATGACTATAACGCTATGTTCAAAACCAGTTATGGTGTTGACAGCATAGAGTTTCAAAACTACTACCGTGATTTAGCTAAACGCGTAAAGAATAAAGAGGTGGACCTCGTCATTGTAGTAGGAATGTTCTTAACCGGGTTTGATGCCCCAACTTTGAATACGCTGTTTGTAGATAAGAATTTGCGTTACCACGGTTTAATTCAAGCCTTTTCGCGCACCAATCGTATTTACGATGCTACCAAGACGTTTGGCAATATTGTTACGTTCCGAGATTTAGAGAGGGCAACTATTGATGCCATTACGCTCTTTGGTGATAGCAATACCAAAAACGTGGTTCTTGAAAAGAGCTATAAAGAATACTTAGAGGGCTTTACCGATGTCATCACAAGTGAAGCACGCAGGGGTTATATTGAAGTAGTAAAAGATTTAAATGAAAAGTTTCCTAACCCCGATGCGATTGTAACTGAAAAGGACAAAAAAGAATTTTCAAAGTTATTCGGAGAATATTTGCGAGTAGAAAACATACTCCAGAATTACGATGAATTCAACCACCTTAAAGCGTTTCAGGCCATAGACCAAAATGATGCTGCGGCTATTGAAGCATTTAAAAAGGCTAATTATTTGACAGATGAGGATATAGCCTCTATGCAAAAGATTGATTTGCTGAAAGAACGGACCATCCAGGATTATCGCTCTACCTATAATGATATACGGGATTGGTTGAGACGGGAAAAATTTGGTAAAGAATCAGAAGAATCAAAAATTGATTGGGATGATGTAGTGTTCGAGGTTGATTTATTAAAGTCGCAGGAGATAAACCTTGATTATATCCTTGAATTAATTTTTGAGCATAACAAAAAGACGAAAGACAAAGCGACTTTAATAGAGGAGATTCGCAGAGTTATCCGCGCCAGTGTAGGTAACAGAGCCAAAGAGAATTTGGTAGTTGATTTTATTAATGAAACTGAACTGGATACCCTTCAAGATAAAGCGAATGTTATAGATTCATTCTTTGAATATGCCCAAAGCAAGCAAAAAGCAGAAGCGTCAGAATTAATTGCCGAAGAAAATTTAAATGAGGAAGCAACCAAACGTTATATCACCGTTTCTTTAAAGCGGGAATTTGCAAGTGACAACGGAACCGAACTCAACACCCTTTTACCAAAAATGAGTCCTTTAAACCCTCAGTATTTGTCAAAGAAGCAAAGTGTGTTTCAAAAGTTGACCTTATTTATTGAGAAGTTTAAGGGTGTAGGTGGCAAACTTTAAATACACAAAGATAATCGGTATCGCTCTCGCTCACTCCACTGGCACGAGCGTCCGCTCGTGCCACCTTTTCGCATTTAATTATCGTCACCCAAAAATATATCGCTAACCTTTAGCGGACTTTCGGAGCAGGCGTTGCTGTAAAGATATTTGCTACGAGTGCGGCTCGCAAATCCTCTTTCTCAAAAATATTTTCATCCCTATGTATTACGATACATTGACAATCTTTTGGGGTGAATGTATCTTGGTATTGTAAACGAAGAATAACATAACCAAAACACAGCGTATGAAACAAGCTTAACGCCCTTCAGCAAGGCCAGCCGAGAAGCCGGTTCTGAACCTTTCTTTCCTGCTTCAACAAAAAATGAATATGGTCCATGCACAGCCTTTAGTTCCGACAATTCGGAATGCGGCGAGCGGTAGGACGCTTCAGCCCTCTCACGGCGAGTGAGCATTATTTTTAAATAGTTTAAAACAACAATTATGAAAACGTTAAACAGAAGCCAGCGCCGGATGAGCTGGAAGCGCTTCAACAAACAAGCAAAAAGTAGAATCGCTAAAAAACCGGTATCTCTTATAGGTATCCTATTTCAAATGGTGGTGATCATTCTGACCATCTATGCTGCTAAAATCGGTCTGACCGGCACCACGCCGCTTCAACTGTTGGAGCGCTGGAGAACAGTCATCGTCAAGATGACCGGCAATCCGAATTTCGCAACAACAATACCGTCACTGGCAGACCAGACTCTAATGTGTGATGCGTTGGAAGTGGCTATTCAGAATGCGGAAAGCGGCGACCATGATAAAATAGCACTTCGCGACGAAATATTCGACGATGCCAAGGATATGTTCCGGCTCGTGGTGTATTATGTCACTCAAATAGCGCAGGGCAATTCCGAGATCATTCGCAGTGCAGGTTTGGCAGTGAAGCAAGGCCGTGGTCCATCGCAAATACCCGCACAGGTGCAAAATGTGAAAGCCGCTTATTATGGTGTGGCGAAGATCAAGTTGCTGTGGAGGTCGGTTGGTACTCATCCGCATTACAACATCGAAAAAACCACCGACCCCATAAATGGTCCGTGGCAGTTCGTGGATATCGGTACTTTCCGCACCAGGTATGTGGTAGAAGACCTGACTCCGGGTGTGGAGTATTTCTTCCGCATCAGTGCGGATAACTCACTCGGTCAAGGCTTTGTGAGCGAGGTGGCTAACTTCCGTTGCGGATAAATCTGCCACTCATTTTTTTCAGAAAGGTTCCTCGGTCAACGAAAGTTGGCCGGGGATTTTTTTGAGTGCGGTAGAAGCTGCTTATAATTTGTAACGAATGATTTACCCAACAGACCTAACCGAGAGACAAAGCCAAATCTTATCATTCCCGAATCAACTGCTTTTGTAAACCATCAAAACAGTTCCTATAATTTTACCTTATTTGCCGCGCTTTTTACAGCACTATGTTTAAACTTTATTGCGCCATATTGAAGGAGTTCCGAATCTTGATTCGCGACAAGGCGGCATTGACGGTGATGTTTGCGATGCCTATCTTGCTGGTGATTGTCATCACGAGCATTCAGCATAGCACCTTTAAAATGGTGAACGATAACAAGGTGCCTCTGCTGTTTTGCAACCGCGACGGTGGCGAGAGCAGCAACCGGTTGCTCGATGCGCTGAAAGAAATTGGGATGTTTGATGTGCTTATGGCTGATTCATCTGTTGCAGATTCCAATCTCACGGGTTTAATGCACCAGCACGACGCGCTGATTGCCATCGTTGTTCCGACAGGATTTTCACAGGCCATCTCGGTCAAAGCAAAATCAGTAACCGATAAGGCCTTGACTGAATTTGGAATGGAGGTGCAGAAGGAAGCAAAGAAATCTACACCGGCTCAGGCAGTGCAGCCGGTTACTATGTTTTATAATCCGGTGTTGCAGGAATCATTTCGCTTATCCGTGCAGGGAGCCTTGCAGAGCGCACAGCAGTTTACGGAGAACCGCGAGGTGTTGCAGGCTTTATATCGGGCTTTGAGCAACAAGCCCATGCCCGATTCTTTAGAACAACAGATTCTGCGTAACCAGTCGTTGATTAAACAGGTGCCTGTGGCAAAAGACGGCAGCAAGAATATTCCAAACGCCACGCAGCACAACGTTCCAGCATGGACCATCTTCGCGATGTTTTTTATTGTGGTTTCGCTGAGCACCAATGTGGTGAAGGAGAAACAGAGCGGCAGTTTCATTCGTTTGAAAACACTGCCTACGAGTTATGCGCTTACACTGGCTGCCAAACAAATCACCTATCTCTTCGTCACTCTTTTGCAGGTGCTGGTTATTTTCTCACTCGGCATCTTTCTGTTTCCGCATATTGGTTTGCCTATCTTGGTTTTGCCATCAAATCTTTTGAATCTGTTTGCCGTCTCCGTCATTTGCGGATGGTGCGCGGTGAGTTATGGAGTGCTGCTCGGTGTTTTCGCCAAAACATTGGAACAAGCTATTGGCTTTGGTGCGGTGTCGGTAGTTATTCTGGCAGCGATTGGCGGCATCGTGGTGCCCGCCTTTGCCATGCCCGAATCGCTACAAATGATGATGAAGATATCGCCGCTTCATTGGTGTATGGAGGCTTATTCCACCCTGTTTTTGGAGGGGGGAAATACGAAAGATGTTTTGCATAGCTTATTTCCCCTGCTTGTTATTATAATTGCAATGCAATCCATTGCTTTTGCCGGATTGAAAAAACAACGTTTGATTTAAAGGAAAGATAACATGGATAAAGAACAAGAAAAACTCGAACTGAAACAGCACATCATCAAGTATCTGAATTTGCTGAATGTAACGCCAGAAGACATCAAGGATGATATGCCAATGTTCGGCGAAGGACTGGGACTGGATTCTATTGATTCTATCGAACTGGTGGTGATGCTCGAAAGAGAATATGGTTTGAAAATTGAGAACCCGAAAGATGGCCGTAAGATTTTGCAAAGCATCAATAGTATGATAGACTTCATCGAGCAAGGCAGAGCCGCGAAGTCAGACCCGACATGAGTAGAATCCTCATCACCGGAGTCGGTATCATCACGCCGATTGGCCGTTCCGTTTCAGAAAACCGCGAAGCTCTAAGGGAAGGACGAAACGGACTTTCTTCCTTAGAACAATTCCCCACTAAGTATGCTTCGCTGCTGCCCTTTGGTGAAATAAAAATCAGCAACGAAACCTTCCGGCAACAATTGCAGGTGACCGAAAAAGGAGTTACCCGCACTACCTTCCTCGCGCTGCATGCTTTTCAGCAAGCTATAGCAGACAGTGGCCTTTCTGCAAACGAACTGCAATCGTCCGGTACTGCTTTAATTGGCGGCAACACTATTGGCGGTATGTGTTTGAGTGATGAACTTTATATGGATTCCAACAAGAATGAGGTAGGCTCGGAATATATCTCTTCCTACTATTTAGCCTCGGTGAACATGTACATACAACAACGGTACGGGATTGGCGGCGTGGTGAATACCTTCAACACGGCTTGTTCTTCTTCTGCCAATGCCATCATGTACGGTGCGCGATTAATTCAAAACGGTTTTGCACAAAGAGCCATTGTGGGTGGTACAGATAGCCTCGCCAAATTCACCATTAACGGTTTCAACTCGCTCAATATTCTTTCTTCTTCTCCTTGTCGTCCTTTCGATGCCGACCGGTCGGGATTGAACTTAGGCGAAGGCGCAGCATTTCTTGTTTTGGAAAAGGAAGAAGATGTAAAGAACAAAAAGATTTATGCTTGTTTAAGTGGCTGGTCGAATAGCAACGATGCTTTCCATCCATCTTCTTTGTCGGACGATGGCGAAGGGCCTTATCTGGCAATGAAAAAAGCTTTGGATGTTGCAGGCCTTCAACCGCAGCAGGTAGATTATATCAACACACATGGCACTGCTACTGAAAACAATGATGAGAAAGAAAGCGTGGCGATGAAGCGTTTGTTTGAAACGCCTCCAGCCTTTTCTTCAACGAAATCAAATATAGGCCATACGCTTGGTGCTTCCGGTGCCATTGAAGCGGTGTTTTGTCTTTTGAATCTTCAGCATCAGGAAATATATCCCAGCCTGCGTTTTGATAAACCAATTGAAACCACCGGTCTTGCTCCGGTGACTGAATATCGTCAAGCTGATTTAAGCCACGTCATGTCTAACTCTTTTGGTTTTGGAGGCAATTGCAGTTCACTTATTTTTTCAAAAGCATAAATGGAAAAGTTCACGGTTCATAGTTCATGGTTCACAGCAACAAGATGGGTAGTTGTACTACTTGCATCTTTTGTTGCTCGTATCAGGTATGCTATGTACTGTTTTCATTCGATTGCGTATTTCGTTCTGTCAACGGCCAACCGCCCTTTGTAAACTATTCGCCATGTTCTTCATCCATCAAAGTTCATGTATCAGTCATCAGCCCACTTTCAACGAGGTGGACTTGGAGCATATAAGACCTTCGGAGAATAATCTGATTCATGCTATTGAACCGAAGTACGAAAACATTCCTTTAGGTCAATTGCGTCGAATGGGTAAGGCGCTGCGCATGGGTGTTGGAACAGGAATGAAATTGTTGTCGCAATATCCCGCTGATGGAATTTTGATTGCTACGGCAAACGGAGGTATTGAAGACAGCATCATGTTTCTGAACCAGATTATGGAGTATGAAGAAGGCAGGCTGACTCCCACACACTTTGTTCAAAGCACCTATAATGCCATAGCGGGAATGATGGGTATAATTAATAAGAATACCGGTTATAATGCCACGCACGTTCATAGGGGCATTGCCTTTGAAAATGCTGTATTGGATGCTGCTATGCTGCTAAATGAAAATCCTGCACATCAATATATTGTAGGAGGGGTAGATGAAATTTCGGCGCGCAATCACCGTCTGGTTTTTTTAGCCGGTTGGTATAAACAGGAGCCCACATTGAATACGGATTTGTATTCAACAGATTCAGCCGGCACTCTTCCCGGCGAAGGTGCTGCTATGTTTCTCGTAAATAATAAAGCCGAGGGAGCATCGGCACACCTTCGAGACTTGGAAATGGTGAATACAAAGGATGAAAATGTTGTACAACAGCGATTGAAACTTTTCCTTGATAAAAACCTTGTTGATGGCAAGTCTGTTGACCTTTTTCTGCATGGAGAAAGTGGCGATAACCGAATATTGAAATATTATACCGGTGCTGAGCAATGCGTCGGAGAGGCAACAACAATAGCCCGGTTTAAACATATCACGGGAGAATTTCAAACCGTATCGGCTTTGGCCTTGTGGATGGCTTGTCATGTTCTAGAAACACAGAGTCTGCCTCAACATATAGTGAAGCAAAAAGGAAGGACAAGTTCATTTAACCGAATCCTGATTTATAATAATTATCAGGGTGCGCAGCATGGGTTCATGCTGATTGATAAAGTTTGATTACTCCGGTTCCGGTTCAAAGAAAACTTTCATACGGCAGGATGCAATTTCATTTCCCGCGTTCATAATCCTTCCTGAAACCACCGTAACAGTTCCGAAGACCTGATTTTCAATGGTAATTTCGGTGGTTAACTCCTCTCCTATTATGGGCAACCGCGTATAAACAAAGTCCCGAATTTCACCAATAAATCCTATGCGAGGGGGCTTTCCATTCAAATAATCTTCATAACCCAATTTGCAACCAGAAGTCTGAGCCATGTTTTCAAGCAGTCCGGCCATACTCAGTTTTCCATCCTCACAAAGAACATGATCTGCATCAAAACTAAAGGTAGTGGTACAAGTTTTATCAGTCACGGATGATAATGAGCTGATTAATACAAAAGGTTTCTTTTGAGGAATAAGTTGTTCTAATTTTTCACCGTTAATGGGAAACATGAATGTGGTCTTTTTTGAAAAAAAATGCCTCCACATAAAACAATATGTGAAGGCACAAAAATGTATTTCTAATTACTGAATGACAATAGTTTGAAGGATGCCTTGCATTACCGCCGAAGCATCGCTACCAACAGTGGCAGCAGAGCCTTGAGAATGCCGCGCTCTTACATCTATAGTATAGGTTCCTGCCGGAAGAACATATACATTGGGAGTGGTCGCCGCAAAGGTGCTCATAGACCAATATTCAAAGCCCCCGTTAAACCCGTTTCCATTAATGGCCCATAACCTCTTGTAAGCACCATCGGCGATCTGAGTACCATTAATGGTCAAGCTAATATCTATGATTGAACCCTGTCCGCCTAAATTGGCCGTCCCCTGACTCTGTATACCACCGGTTGTAATAATCTGGATGGATGCTGTGTTTGCTAAAGTGATTGTCTGAGTCAATCCTGGAATATTCTGCCAAGCTCCAAGTGGAGAAGCTGTAATACTTGCAATCTGAGCTACTTGATTAATCACCCAATTAATTCCGCCACTAGGTCCTGTAGGGCCGGTAGCACCGGTTCCAGTTGGCCCGGTTGGGCCCGTAACACCGTCTGCCCCAGTTGGACCTGTAGCACCATCCGCGCCAGTGGGCCCGTCTATACCATCAACACCTGCTGGGCCGGTTGCACCATCAGCGCCAGAAGGTCCTGCAATTCCAGTTGGTCCAGTAGGGCCATCAGCACCGGATGGTCCAGTTGGTCCAGTTAAACCATCAGTTCCCGAAGGACCGGTTAAACCAGGTCCACCTGCGGCACCAGTTGGCCCGGGTACACCAGTAGGTCCCGGAGGGCCGGCTAAACTATTTGCAGCAAAAAGTGCATACGGAACGCTCATCAACTGCGAAGTTCCCATATCCACATAATTAGCTCCCCCATTGGGATCCACCAAAACTTGCAGATATTTTGGACCGTTACTCCAATCTACAACTGCCAAGTTGCCATTGGTACCAATAGAATAGTTAATCAGACCAAACTGATTGGTTGTGGTGGATGCATCCTCCTGAAATACAGTTGCGCCATTCAAGGTAAGGTTGTGAATAATAAATCGGACCGAGACATTTCTTCCATCAGGCAAAGGCTTTCCTGTATTGTCACGAACTACCGCTTGATAATTCATTTTTTGAGGCGACTGAGCAAAAGAATCGGACTGCGTTGACGTTAAAATGAAACAGAAAAGCAATCCTAAAAAGTTGTAGCTGTAAATTTTCTTCATGTAATCGTTTTATTTATAAAGAGCCAAAGTAGTGAAAAGATTACACCAATTCTATCTTTTCCGGAAATAAAATATTTTCTAAAAATCAGTGCAACCAATTTTTACTCCACCATGAAAAAAGGGTTCTTCAAGCTCATCTTATTATAGGTCAAAGGTTGATTTGTTGTCGTATTTAGAATCTCTCGATCGGCATTAATGGCCACCGCATGTGCCGCCGCAGTGTCCCATTCCATAGTGGGGCCATAACGAGGATAAACATCAGCAACACCTTCCGCTACCAAGCATATTTTTAAAGAGCTACCGGAAGAAATAAATCTTACTTCTTTTCCCTGTTTTTTCAAAAGGTTCACAAAATCCATTGTTTCAGGTGTGAGGTGAGAACGACTGGCAACAATCACCACTTCCTTCTTGGACGAGTAATGACCGGTAGAGTGAAGTTTTATCTCACCTTGATCGTTTGAGGTATCACGTTTAAAGATCCCACCCTTTGATTCCATAGTATAGCACCTCTTTGGCCGGTGCATAAACTATCCCAATGACAGGAACGCCATCCTCAACCAAAGCGATATTTACCGTAAATTCTCCATTTTTCTTAATAAACTCCTTTGTGCCATCAATAGGATCTATCAACCAAAATCGGTCCCAATCTTTACGTTCATCGAATGGAGTCTGCTTTGTTTCTTCTGAAATATATGGAATGTCAGGATGAATTACCGATAGGCCATCTAAAATAATCTTATTGGCTTTTTATCGGCATCAGTTACTGGAGAGTAATCAGCTTTCTTTTCAACAGTGAAGCCCTCATGATATATCTTCATGATCTCCTTTCCCGCATTCAGAGCGATAGAAAGAAGAGGTGAAACGTCAATATCTTTATATTTCATCTGCTATTTAATTAAGGCAATGCACTCGGCTAAACTATCGCGCCAATATGGAATCTGTAGGTCAAAGGTCTGCTTAATTTTTGCCTTGTTCAGCAGGCTGAATTTGGGCCTGATAGCCGGTGTTGGATATTGAGAAGTCTCAATCGGATTAATAATTGTATTGAATCCTGCCAAATCACGAATAGCAATTGCAAAATCATACCAGCTTGCTACCCCCTCATTACTATAATTATAAATTCCTGACTTCCACTTCTTGTCGTTGATAATATGTAGAACCGCCGCAGCTAAATCACGAGCGTAGGTAGGTGAACCGATTTGGTCATAAATAATGTTGAGTGATTCACGCTCTTTGCAAAAGCGAAGAATTGTCTTCACAAAATTATTCCCGAAAGATGAATATACCCATGAAGTTCTGATGATTAAAGCATCGGGGCAATATTGTACGGCCAACATTTCTCCTTCAAGCTTAGAAGCACCATATACACTTAATGGATTCGTTATATCCTCTTCACACAGCGGACGTGAAAGGCTTCCGTCAAATATAAAATCAGTACTGAAGTGAATGAAACGAATATTGTTCTGTTGACACGCCTTGGCAAGGAAGCCTACCCCAGTTCCATTTACAGACAGTGCCATATCTTTTTCAGATTCAGCTTTATCAACTGCCGTATATGCAGCAGTATTTATGACAAAATCAAATTGGTTTTCTGAAAAGAAGTTTGTCACGAAACTTTCGTCTGTAATGTCTAACTCGGATCTAGTAACAAAATGAAAGGAATGTGTTGATCCAGTAGATATGAACTTCAATTCACTACCTAACTGTCCATGAGCACCGGTTACTAATATCCTACTCATTTTAAAAATGCAAAATTGTTTTGGCAATCTTTAAACAGGGGAAGCACCTTGTCCTTATCTGAGATGATAGCCGAACTAACTTCAATACCCCAATCAATTTGCAGCGCAGGATCATTGTATAAAATCCCGCCTTCACTCTCTTTTGAATAGTAGTTATCACATTTGTACTGAAAAATGGCGTTTTCACTTAGAACTGAAAAACCATGGGCAAAACCTCTGGGTATATAAAGTTGTTTTTTATTTTCTTCTGACAACCGTATCCTATAATTTTTTCCGTAGGTCGGCGATCCCTGACGAATGTCCAACACAATATCCAACACTTCTCCTTCTACTACACGCACCAATTTCGCCTGTGCGATCGGATTCAATTGATAGTGCAGCCCTCGCAACACTCCCCTCTGTGAACGGGATTCGTTATCCTGAACAAACTCTACATCAATTCCTGCTTCTCTAAAAATATTCTTATTAAAGCTTTCAAAAAAATAACCTCGACTATCGGCAAATACTCTGGGTTCAAATACTTTCAAGCCCTGAAATCCTGTTTCAACAAATGGCATAAATTATAGTGTGGGGTTTAGCAACTTGCCGGAAGCCAGCAATTTGCCTAAATATTTTTCTTTTAAACATTTCTGCATCATTTCCGATTGATTGGGAGTGTGAAGATCGGAACCAACAAATTCAACCATGCCTAAATCAATCATTTTTTCAGCAGTGTATTTAGCAGGGGCTCCGTATTTGCCAATTAATGAACCTAAATTGATTTGAAAATAAACACCACGGTTCTTCAATGATTCATAAGATTCAAAGTCCTTTTCGTAAAAAAATGAATAGCGTTCCGGGTGCGCTAAAATTAAATTGTAATCTGCAACTTGCAATTTATAAATCACCTCATTCAGGTTGTTCGGCCTAAGAGAGAAGTTCAGTTCCATCAAAACAAAATTTTTGCTGATGCACAGCAAATCTTTCTTTGCTACTTTCTCTAAGAAAGCTTCGTCAAAATAATATTCTGCAGCTGCATCAAACTCCAATTGAATTGAATTCTTGGCTATTGCTTCCCGTACTTCATCTCGCAATTTGAGAATTTTATCATTAGGATTCACATATCCTTCTGCCATGCTGTGCGGCGTAGCTACCACCTTTTTATATCCTAACTGTTCGAATTGACGAAGCATCATGATAGAGTCATCAATAGTTTTTGCCCCATCATCAATGCCCGGAAGAATGTGATTATGAAATTCCACTACCACACCGCTATAATCCACCGGAACGGGATGGTGTTCTTCCTTCTCTCCAAATAATTTTAAGAATTTGTCAAACAAGTCTTGCTTTTGGGGCGAATATATCCATTCTGAGAATTAGCTTGGCAATAGAATACTGATAGTAGCGCTAATACAATCAACATTCTGTATCAGGCCAAATATGTCGCTACTTTTTTCTAAAATCTAATTAGTTATGAACTACCTAATAAGCGTAAGATTCCCTTTCTTTTCAGCTACCTCTAAACTGTTATTGTTCTTAGCCCAGATGTAATAAACATAAGTACCTGCATCTTGTAGTTTGCCTTTAAAGGTACCATCCCATAGATCATCGCTTAGTCCCTCAAGACCGCTGGTGATTACTTTTGAGTCATAAACCAACTCACCCCAACGATTATAAATTCTTACCTGATATTCATCTGCATGATTACCGTAAATTTTAAAATGATCATTATGTCCATCATCGTTCGGAGTAAATGCCTGAGGAGCCTCTAAATCTATAGCACAAGGTTTCAAGCCAATGCTCACAACGCAGGTTTTTCTGCTGCCTTTATCGGATATAGCTGTCAACATATAATCGGATGGTACTGATGATTGAAAAACAGGATTTAGGATAGCTGGATTACTTAACCCGTCAATCGGCTCCCAAAGAAACTGTTGAATATATGAAGGTGCAGTAGCAGGCATTACATATATATCTTCATCGCAGACGGTGGTATCAGGTCCTGGATTTAATACACCAATCCGAATGGTATCGGTAGCCGTACATCCATTGATACCACTAATTGCTGTCAATACATATTCTCGGCTCACTATATCAGAGAAAATAGGTGTCAAAATAGAATCCATATTCAAGCCAACAGAAGGCATCCAGAAGTAATCTGAAGTTTCTGTTGCGGCCTGTAGTTGATATGTCTGGCCAATACATAACAAAGTGTCTGCCCCCGCATCCACCATCGGTACAGGATAGGCAGTTATTACCACGGTATCTTTACTTCTGCATCCACTGGTATCCACTACTGTAATGATATATTCTGAAGTCTGAGTGGGGCGGACTTGAATGCTATCTCCCGATTCACCGGTATTCCAAACATAGGAAAGACCAGCTTTTGTTGTGTAATAAATTCTTACGTCAAGTACCTGACCAAAGCCCGGAACGAAGGCTCCAAAGAAATATTTATTGGTTGTTCCTTGAACAAAATCAATAATGCCATCGCTTGTATAAACCGTTCCTTGCTGACCGTTACCGGTGCTATAGGCCATATTTATGGCCGGTGTATTCACTGTAGTTATATAAAAAGCAAATGAATCACCGCCTGCTATACTTTGATAAACCTGTGTAGGAATAACCGTGAATTGTCCAGCAGGTTTAGGCGTGAAGTTATAATAGGAAGCTATTGGATCCCATATCCCGTTGTTTTGTTCAAAGGTTCGATAGGTCCCCGATTTACCCCAAATTTCAGCCATGATAGATTGATTTGACTGAAACCTGACCGCAAAGGAATCAATGGTAACATCCTGATGGGCGCGAAGATAAAACATGCCACCCTGGTTACCGGAACTTGAGTTTTCTTTGGTCGTTAAAACCTTACTGACCGGATCGGCAGTAGCTTTTAGGTCCACCGGATTGCCGGCACAAATGGCTGTATCCGGTTCCGCTTTTTTAACATTATAAAGGGTCACGACTTTTTACTGAGTGCTTACCTGTGTTAGCACCACACTTATTAAAGAATAATTTTCGATTTCATAGGTACCCAATGTGTCAAATATCATGGAAACCTGACTATTCCCTTCATCCAGGATTTTAACTCCGGGTGGAGCATTCCAATCATAATAGGTTTCTTTAAAGAAAGTTGTATTAAAGGTTACTGTATCCCCTAAACACACCTGCACCGGCCCGGTAAGCTGGCCGGTAGGAATGGTAATAATGGTATAAACATATTCATCAGAATAGGGGCCATAGCAACCAAAATTTTGTTCGCGGATACGGAAAAGATAATCACCGGGTGGTGCATTGGTCAGATTGCCGTAGAAATAATTAGGCGGAGGAACCCGTTCAAATTCTTCTCCATTATTGAATATCTGTGAAGACCACCAATATTTAGAATCAGGATTGTATGGCAGAGCTACCATTCCAAAAAGCCCGGCATTGCAAAAGACTGTGTCAGGCTGCAAACCATAGATAACCGGAGGACTGGTGTTTGGAACGCCGATAGTGATACGGATAACACTACCGGTTTGATTCCATGAACTACTGGAACAATCACTTAGAATCCGCATATAATAACTTCCCGGTGCCACCGGTAAGGTAGCCGCTTCCACACATAGCGTATAGTCGCCGCCAACACTATCATGATAAATTCCTAATCCTCCAGAATTTACCAAACCAAAAGTCTTCATGCTTCTCAGTTCAATAGTCCAATTGTTACAGGTATCATATTTAGCTTCCATATCCCATTGATTGGGATGGATGTTCAACTGTGTACATGAAGGAAAAGGAATGCTGTCCGGAACACAAAGTTGAATATCGGTATGGTCATTGGTCAGTATATCACATTGCGCGAAGCAAAATGGACCAATGGTTGTACCGGTTACTGCCGGGTTGGATGAAATAACCCGAATATAATAACCACAACCGGGCGGGACATTTGCAGGAATCAAACCGGCTACGTTGCCTTGCGGAATACTGGGGTAAGTTTCATTAGAAGGGTTATCGCCCAATTTAAAAGGGTTGGCAAAACTTCCGGTGGAGTCAGATAATTGGGCGGTGTATTTATTTCCGGGGTTGAAAACACCGAAAGAATTAAACTTCACATCAATCACGCTTAATAAACAGGTAGTATCCGCATCATTCATCACCGGTGCATTTCGGGTGATGATGCTTTCAGGGCAATCCAGAATGGCAAAGCAAGGACTTGCCTGACCAATGATTTCCGGCTGACCGGTTCTGTGCAGTCTTATTTTAAAACAATTACCAACTACGTTATCAGGAACAGGCCATGAAATACTACCGGAAGTGACTCCTGAACTGATAGAGATAAACTGATTCGTACTTGGATTAGGACCAAAGTTTCCGTTGCCGTCACTCAATTCAATATAATAGTCACCAAAACAAAGAGCTGTGCTAAGCGCCCAAGAAAATGTCAGTAACTCGCCTTGACATACCGTAGTAGGATTGACCGTCGGAACAGTAATGACCGCCGGGTTGGTAGTAGAGTTATAAGAGCCTATGGCAATCACATCATCAATACCAAACGAAATGCCCGTTTGTCCTCCGCCACCGGGGTTCACCCATCGAAAACCGAATTGGATATTACTAACGTTATTAAAGGCAACATCCTGAATTTTCTCATATTGCCATTTAGTCTGGTTGTTGTACTTAGCTCTCCCAGTTTTAATCCAATTTCCGGTGCCAATCCTATAATAAACCTCTCCATAAGCATCGTTAGTTCCTTCCCCGATCCAAAAGAAAGTAAAAATGACATCAGTCATTCCAAGCGTACAAAAAGCATCTCCGATAAAAGCAAACCGGTCGCTGACATTGCTCGGATTCCAATTCGCATTGGCCGTTCCCGAACTGGCAGCCTCCACTTCATCATGAATATGAAGGTATTTGGAAAAAGGGGCGCCATTAATCTGGCCCAAAACGATGCTATCCTGCGGGGGTGTATTGGGATATAAAGGAACTCCACTGTATTTATTGTTGACCACCCAATTGTTGGTTCCTGAATTGGTGCCCACACCACCGGTTGTTAAGTCAAAAGCATGACTGGCGTTCTCAAAAGATTCGGTAAGCAAAAGAATCTGTTGCTGTGCAAAAAGAACAGAACACAGCAGGACAAAACAAAAAGATAGCGCGTATTGTTTTTTCACTTCGCTTTAATTTCCTGATGTAATTTATTCATTCTCATAAATCAGTTTGGCATCCAGTTCGCCGATGATTTTAAATTCTGTTCTTCTATTCAACTGATGGCAAGGACAGTCTGCGCTTTGATCTTGCGGACAATCTTCATATTTACTACAGTCGTCCAAAGGCAAACTTTCTCCATATCCTTTTGCAGAAATCCGCTCTTTAGAAATCCCCTTTTCGCGAATCAGGTAATTCACACAACTCTCTGCCCGCTTTTGAGATAAGTTCAGATTGTACAAATCAGAGCCTCTCGAATCGGTATGTGAACTCAATTCGATAATAATCGTTGGATTCTCCACTAAGATAAGATAAAGGGTATCCAACGTTGCTTTTGATTCAGGGCGAAGATCCCATTTATCAAAATCATAGTAAATATTGTTCAGGCGATAGGCCTTGTTCTTTTCCAACTTCTTCAAATAAATATCAACTACCTGCGTATCACTTTTTGTTAAACCCTGTGTGTGAAATGTTTGCGAGGCGGTGAAATATCCATCCTTTATAGCGCTTACCTTATAATATTTGTCTGTCTTCAGGTTGAAGAAATAAGGAGTGCTCTTTGTAGAAGTATCGCTGGCAATCATCACATCTGTTTCAGAAGTATTGTCACTGCGCAATGACAGGTTCACAGCCGCACCGGTCAGCGCTTCTTTCGTGGCTTCGTCATAAACTTTGCCCTTAACAGCTAGGAAGAACCTACGGTCATATTTGAAACTGAAAATATCATCACAACATGTCTTGCCTCGAACAGAAAAAATACCGGGACGGTTGGAAACCAAATATCCTTCATCACTATTTTTTCCGAAAAGAAAATAGTTGTCGTTGCAGGGAGAATTAAAAGGAGCCCCCAAATTCTCAGGGCTACTGCTATACTTTAAAGAAGCATCAGCCTGCGACTTGAAAATGTCTGTACCGCCCATATTTATCCAACCATCGCTGCTGAAATAAAGCGTGCTTGACTTAGAATCAAAAAAAGGAGTCTTCTCATCGCGGTCCGTATTGATTTTATTCCCGGCATTCTTAGGTGCAGTAAATTCGCCCTTCTTATTCACGGTAGAATACCAAATATCCAGACCACCCTTCCCTCCTGTCCGGTCGCTGACAAAATACAATACATCACCGATGACTGTATTGGCGTAATAAGGTTGTGTGCTGGTAGATTCTTTCAGATTGATTTCATCATTCAAAGGTTTTCCATCACTCCATTTATCCTCTTTCCATTCGCTTTGATAGATGCGACAAGGATTGTTCAACAAATCAGCTTCACATATATTATAGAAGAATTTAGAACCATCCTCGCTAAAAGAACCATTGGTGATATGTTTCCCTTTCTCCGTAAATATTTTCAATTGCTCTGCCTCGGAATAATTATCGCCGTTCACGTTGCTGGTATATAATTTCAGCAACAAACTTTCCTTTCTCATATCGCTCTTGTCCGACATCATCCAAATCACGGTGTCCGAATGAATAGAAGAAAAATACAGCACATTATCTCTAAGTGCCGGAGCCATATCGGCGTAATTTGAATTCACCTCCTTTCCCAAATGCTTCAACTTGACAAAAGGATCTGGCTTGGCTTCTTTGATAGCAAAATTGCAACCATCCAAATCGGTGCGCGCCCACTTTTTCATTTTCACCGCATCTTCTTCTTTATAGGTTTTGAGAAATAGCCGAAACAAATCAGCGGCCTCTTCATACCTACCTTGCATCTTGGTAGTTAGCGCCCCGTAATAAAGACTAATCATGTTTTTTGTCGGATCGGCTTTATAGGCCTTCAAATAATAAACTGCTGCATTTTCATAATCTCTGGCAAGAAAATAGGCTTTAGCCAAATTGGGCAGCACAGATGTTTCGGTTGAATCGTGCTTTAATACTTCCAGATATAAATCAGCAGCAGAGAAAATACTTCCGGTCTTCAAAGCCTCATCTCCGGCCTTGATGTATTGTTTCTTGTTGTATTTCTGATCGGTGGGAGAAGCAGAGGAATAGAAAACAGAGAATAGAAAACAGAGAACAGACATTAGGGACAAGACATTATACATAAGGCTTGAGACCTTTGACCCGTAAATATTATTCCTTGTAAAAACCTTCATTATCAAATGGTCATATCTTCAAATTATCAAATCGTCCTACATCATGGGGCAAGGCACCATCACCGGATAAATCACTTTGTTTGATTTAATGATACCGGTATAAATAATAGCCAATTCAAAAGCGCCTCTATTGTTCGTTGCCGGTCTGAGCGATGAGGCATTTATATCATAAGCAAATAGGGCTTTCACCTTATAGTATTCCATTCCCAGCGTAATAATGGCCGCGTCTTTGATACGATACCAGCCGCCAATGCTTCCCACAAAATCTGATTTACCCAAAGTGGTTCGATATTCAAAGGAAGTGCCGAGATTGAGCTCTTGTGCTTTGTTTTGATTTTGATAAATGATATTCGGATTGATATAAAAACTCTTTGCAACCTTTATCCGCACTCCGGCATGGGCAGTATAGCGTGTAGAAAGGCGCTCCGCTTTATCATTCATAAAAGATTGTCGGGGGCGAGTGATATGGGCTATCGAAACACCGGTCATCACGCCAATCATGTCGTTGATATTCGATTGATGCAACAAGCCCACCTGCATATCAAAATAGCCGATGTTGGGATTGGAAATGTTTTCGCCGCTTGGCTGGTTGATGTCAAAAGTACTCGTACCGGAATTAAACTGATCGGGGAAAGTTAAGCGTTGGTACTGAAGACTTTTATTGGTGTATCCCAACTGAACACCCAAACCGAGGAAGTGTCGCTTTTCGCGGTCCAGACTTTTATGAAAGGCCGATGAAACCATGATGCTCTTCATGGTCAGTCGGCCATCGCCCGACCGGTCGCCGACAAACACAGCACCTACACCAAAAATATCTTTGGGCAGTTTATCCTGCAACAGCTTCATATCATAAGAAGCAGAGTAGGTATTGAAAGGGGTGGAAATGCTGCGCCATTGATTGCGGTAGATGCCCGCTGCGCGGTAACTGCCTTCGCCGGCACCGGTCATAGCCGGATTGAGCGTGAGCGGACTGGCATAGAACATGGAGAAGTGAATATCCTGCGAAAACAACTGATGGCCGGAGGCAAGTAGAAAGAGTATCAGTAAGCGGATAAAATGTTTCAATCAGCCGGTTTGTTTGATTCGTCAATAAAAATAATAAAATACATCATCCACCCAAATCGAGGGATGTGAATAAGCCTATAAGCCGGCTTGATTAAGTAGACACAGAAAGCTCAACCAACTTAGACCACGATGGGACAGGAATTTCTACATTCATTATTGGGCGTTCGATATTCGATATTTAAAAACAATAAAGAACATCGAATATGGAATGAGGAATAAGGAAGGCTAAATACCAATGAAGATTATACGGTTCGAGCGTCCGCTCGGACCTCTTGAGTTTGGCACGAGCGGACGCTCGCGCCAGAGGGGGCAAGTCTGGAGACTTGCATTAATTAGTTCTTCCAAGTGCGCTTCGCAACACTTGGAAGAACGGTGGAGAAATCTATAAATTCCTATCCACGAAAACTCCTTGAAATATACCGTTGTTTAATAGTAGTGAATCGTGCGGGGCGTAAAAATTATACAATTTACAACGGAAGTTAATAGTGACTAATATCTTCCAAGCGAATTCATTTAAATTATTGGTATTGAGACTATAAGGCAACCAGTTAATATTCGAGGCTGAATTGGTTATTACTATATTATTGAAGGTGTCAAGAGAAGGTGGAACACTAGTATAGTTTGCAAATGAGTAGCTTTTAAGCAGTTCTGGCATTAATACTAAGCTAACCCCTTCTGCTCTATAATTCACAGAATCAAAATTGATTATTGGAAGAGGATTATCTTCAAACACACTAAAAAAATCTTCGGCATTTTTCGGATAGTAACATCCATTTATTGAAACCAAATTATTTTTTGCAAAAGACTTACATATCCTCACTATCATGGTAGGATAGTTATTACTATCTTTAAGTGTGCTGTGATAACAAATTAGAATACTATCAGGCGATGAACTTGAGTTCGAACATTCAATACCCGCATTATTCGATAAAATATTATCTTCATTTCGCAGCGTATATAGCCATGAGTTTGAATATGCTATACTATTAGAAGTGTATTCTAACATAATTTCTGGAGAGGGATAAGTATCATTTTTCCCACAACTCTCAAAAGAAAAACCAACAGTGCTAAATAGTAAAAGGGAAAGTAAAGTTCTCATTTGCATTGGGGTATTCTGACTTCTACCGTTCCACTTCCCACATTAGAAACAACTAAATGCGCAGATCCCACTTGTTTAGTTTTTATAAAAATTGGGAAAAGACGGTAAGCCATAAGCGATACCACTCCCCCCCCGGCAGAGTCTCTTTTTCAACAAAAATAAAAGAAAAAAGGACTCTGCGCTAAGCTAGCTTACTCTTTAATTCGCGTAGAGTCCGATTTAGAAACCTTCCAATAATTTTAACTCTTCAACAACTCCACTCCCCACACACTACCATCTTCCAACAGGTCAATGGCTACAAACATAGAGTCCGTATGATTGAGGGCAAAAGGCTTCTTTAATACGTGTATCAAATTTACTTTTTGACACAGTCTAGTGAACAGTCCCTGATTTCATTCTAACAAAGAGACTTTTCACACTAAGATACACAGATTTCAAACTAACAAAGAAAGATTTCCCACTAACAAAGAGGTTTTCCTCCCTAACAAAGAAAGATTTCCTACTAACAAAGAGATTTTTCTCCCTAACAAATGGAGATTTCACACTAACATAGGGGCTTTTCCCACTAACATAGAGAGAGTTCACACTAACATAGTGGCTTTTCCCACTAACATACAGAGATTTCACACTAACAAAGGAGCTTTTCACACTAACATAGAGAGAGTTCACACTAACATAGTGGCTTTTCCCACTAACATACAGAGATTTCACACTAACAAAGGGGCTTTTCACACTAACATAGAGAGACTTCACACTAACAAAGGAGCTTTTCACACTAACATACAGAGACTTCACACTAACATAGGGACTTTTCACACTAACATACAGAGACTTCACACTAACATAGTGACTTTTCACACTAACATACAGAGACTTCACACTAACAAAGGGGCTTTTCACACTAACATAGAGAGTTTTCTCACTAACAAAACGAGATTTCTCAAAACAAAATGTAAAGGCTCTAAAAAATATTTGAAAATTATCTTAGTGGCTAAAATCGCTTGTAACTGCTTACAAGAAAAGCAATTAACTTATTATAAATAACTTTAAATAATGTAGAATGAGCTACTACTTTGTAACCTTTTATTACTCTGTTGCGTAAAAGAAAGGGTACATCGGTACGAAGGATTAAAAAGCCACACAGTGGACATCTGAAACCGGAGTACAAATTTGACAGTTCTATATTTTATAACCATTTTTAAACCAAAGATCATGAAAAAAACCATGAAGAAAGGAAAGCGCCAATTGCGCTCACTCCAACAGCAGTTTTCTGCAATTGTATTGTTACTAATTATTAAACTCGAACTCGCTAGATTAAGCGTGAGCGATAAAATCATCGAGGCGCGAGAGATTGTGCGGAAGATGATGGGAAATGTGAACTTCCCTGATCCAGATCCTACGCTGGCTGATGTGACCACCGCCATAGATGCGCTGGAGATTGCTGAAGGCGCCATGCCCGGAGGCCCGGAGGTGACGATTATCCGCAATGAACGTCTAGCGGAATTCAACACCAAGATGTCTGACCTGCGCAACTATGTAGAATTCAAATCGAAGGGAAATCGTGAGGTTGGAGCAAGCAGTGGCATGAAAATTCGCACCTCTAAAAATCCGGTAGGAATTTTGCCTGCACCGGAATGGGTAAAGATAAAGAGCGGAGTGGTAGATGGTTCAGTTGCTTTAAGATGGAAGGCCAATACTAAGTCTTCGGGCTATCGTGTCGAAATGACTACTGACCCTGCTCAGGGCTGGCCTACAACCTTTGATACTGAAAAGGCCAATATCAACATTGATAACCTGACGCCTGGTATAAAATATTATTTCCGCATTGCGACATTAAGTCATGCAGGATATTATGGCTATAGTCTGGCGATTACTTTCCGTCCTAATTTTTCGAATCTGTAGATTACATTAGGAACTGTCAACAAAAAAGGCGCATCCCCAACGGGAGCGCCTTTTTTGTTTTAATAAACTCGCTAAGAACAGATATGCTATCTGTGGTTGCAACTATTTATTTCCTGATATTCACTTTGGTGTGCAGCAAAGCATCACCGGTATGTAGTTCAACAATGTAGATTCCTTCTGGAAGGTCGGAAACATTGACGTTGATTTTGTCTGAAGCTATTTCTTTGGTAGCATAAACCGTTCTTCCCGCCAGGTCAAGCAATTTCAAATCTGCCGCAGCAGGGGTTTTGAGTTGAATAGTGAATTGTCCCTGATTTGGATTGGGATAGATATTGCCGAACTGATTGAAAGAAAGTGACGCAATGCCATTAGGCAACACCACCGGAGCATTGAGGGTGAGTGTAAACAAAGAATCATCCCCTACTAGAATCCCTCCGGTTTCATTTGTGAGGCGAAACACAATGACGTTCACACCACCGCCAACGGTGTCGTTGGTAATAGTTAGCGGTAGATTCATTTGGTTAACCCCCGCTGCAAAGTTGATGGTTTGCGTAGCGTACCCATTTACATTGAGTGCATCGCCGCTTTTAATTTCTACATCCACCGAATAGGCATCATCATGATTGCTGTTGAGGACTAGGTTTAGGCTATAAGCACCGTTCACACCGGTGAATGAATAGGATGTTGGTGAAAAGTTAGCCAACGTATCGGTTGGGGCAGCACAAGGAGTCATAGTGTGAGCGCCCAGACGAACGGTATCGCGAGGGAAAACATTCCATTGCAGGTTTCCGATGGACCAATCTGTGGTTCCTTCCTGAACACTTGCATTGCGCACGAAGGTGTGATCTTTACCGGTATCTGCTCCAAAGATTATATTAGTCGCAAGCCCTATTTGCCCAATCCGGTCGAGTGTATCTGTACCGTTCAGCAGCGCGACGACATCGTTGCCGTTAAACTGAAGAACAGGATTGGTCGTCAAGCTGTCCGAAGCATCTTTAATGAATGTTGCTGCAAGGCTATTGCAAATCACATAGGTTTGACTAGGTGCTATAGTCCCTTTCAGGTTGATTTTATACAGGGCAGAACTGCTGCCGTTGTTATACTGAATCACGGAGTAGCCATTGAGGTCAATGGTATTGATTGTGGGGTTATAAATTTCAAGTGCTTTGTTGTTGTCATAGCCTTCTACATATTCAGAGAAGAATAGTTTAGAACAGGGTTGGGCAAAAGTAGCGACGGCAATAATAGCGAGCGCGAGCGTGGTGTAAATCTTTTTCATGTTGTATAAATTTTGTGCTAAAGTATTAGAAAATACGAATGAAGAAAAAATGGGGAAATAGGCTTTCTATTCCACCATCATCATTTTGCGGAAGGAGTTTTTGCCTTCGGGTGTCACCCGGACTACATAACTTCCTTTTGACAAATTTGATTGGTGGATGAGGAGGGAATTAATCCCGGAGTGAACATCCGCTACCGTTTGAAAACATTTTTCGCCCAGCATATTCCAAATTTCTATGGTAACCGTTTCGGCACGAAGGCTGTTAACCTTCATAGAGAAAATCCCTTGGTTTGGATTGGGATATAGTTGGAAGTTTTCTTCAGCCGTTTCAGCTTCAATACCGGTCATGAATCCGCAGTAGGATGTTTTATCCAAGTTATCGAAGCTGATACAGTCTGCCCAATCGGGATGATCAATAAAGGGATTTCGGTTGTTTTGAATGGAGTAGATAAATTCATTTTTCGTCCGTTCAAATTTATCTGGCGGGTCTTGTTGGTGCCACAGTTTCAACACCGATTGTTGTTGGTCAGCGGCCTCGGCCAGCAAAGAGTTTAATGCCCAACTGCCGTTTAGTCCATTATAAGCAACCATTTCATACATCATGCAACGGGCTGCGTCCCCTTTTTTATCATCGCGGGGTTCAAACACTTTTTTCCCTCGGCTGTCTAAGCCAAATTTTGTTCCTTTATATTGAGAGGTGATGTTCGTGACAATCCCGAGTGAATAGTTGGAGCGAACGGCATTGACGGAGTTTTGTTCGGTAAGAAGTAGATTAAAGAAATCTGCCCCCTCTGTATAGTTGATGACCCCTGAACCATAGCTTACATAGGTTTTCATCCAGCTTTTGCAAAGCACATGCTCTCGGCTATAGTTGACGGTCGTAAAATCAAAAGGAGGAGTATAGACCGTAACCTCTTCGCTATACTCACAGTTGATGACCGCGTTTCCGCCGATGGTATCTCTTTCATAAATCGTGGGAAGAATGGTGGTGCGGTATCCCGGAGAATAGCTGATGAAAGTGTGGTTGTTAATCAGGTTGTGCAATTGGTCAACGAAGGGCCCCGCAGAAGTGTCAATGGTGAAATAGTAGTTTCCCGCATTGGCTGCAAGCGATTGAACGGAACCCGATAGCGGATTGCTTTGCAGATAGTTGATATTGCTTCCGGTGCCGTTATAGGCAAAGACCTTGAAATAGTAGTTGGTATTCTCCACCACCTCGCGCACACCGAAACTATCCGCGCTGCTCACCGACAGAACTTTGCTGGTAGCCAAACCCTGACCTTTTTCATACATCGTTCCATCTACCGGCACATCGGTAATGTTCTGATTGCTTTTCAAAACCAAAAAGCCGGTGGCCACCGAGGGGTTGAACTTCATAGTGAAGCCATAGGCCTTTACATTATTGAATTGGATGTTCGTTGGCTGCGCGCTGGGTTCAGAGGCTTGGGCATTGGCTAAGAAGGAAGCACAGACAAAAGAAAATATCAGGCAAAAAGATTTATGCAACATCGAATCAATTTTAATATGCGAAAAACGAATCTATGGATTCGGAACTTCTTTTAGGAAAATACAGTAAGTAGGGAAGTGGTCACTATAGCCACCGGCATATTTCACTCCTTCATAAGTCCGCAAAGGGTAGCCTTTGTACTTTCCCGAATCTACAACCATAAAACTCTTTTTAAAGATCTGAGCCGACTTAAAGAACAAGCCGGGTTGTTCTTTATTTAAGAATCCATAGGAAAGCATAATCTGGTCGAACAAATTCCAAGAGTCGTTGTAGGCCAAGGTGCCAATGCCTTTGCTATACTTCTCCACCCAAGGGTTGAACATACCTCCTTCGCGAACTTTTTTTGCCTCTCCCTTGGCACCAATCACCTTGGTCACACTTTCACTCACCGGATCGTCGTTTAAATCGCCCATCAAAATCACTTTGGTATTTGCATCGGCGCGCATTAATGAGTCAATCACCTTTTTGCAAACCGTAGCCGCAGCAGCCCGGTTGGGTGCCGAAGCATCTTCTCCTCCCCTTCTGGATGGCCAGTGATTAACAAACACGTGAACAATCTCTCCATCCAGCAACCCGGAAACCCAGAGTACATCGCGAGTATAGTAAACACTACCCCCTGATCCCGCCAGATGCACAAACAGAGGTTCGCTATGCAACACTTTAAAATATTTGGGATTGTAGAACAGCCCCACATCAATACCTCTGTAATCAGGCGAATTGTAATGAACTATCTGGTAATGACGATTAGCCAAACTGGGTTGAGCAATCAAATCTTCCATCACCTTTTTGTTTTCCACCTCAGCTACACCCAACAAAGCCAAACCATCCGGCGACTGCTCCTTGCCTATCTGCGAAACGACCTCAGATAACTTGCTGAGTTTGTCTTTATATACAGCGCCGGTATATCCGTTGGCCCCGTTCGGCAGAAAGTCTTCATCATTCTTTTCCGGGTCGTTAATAGTATCATAGAAGTTTTCGAGATTATAAAAGCCTATGCAGACAATCTTGTATCTCTTCTCCTGCGCCTGTGATGAAAACACAGAAATGAAAAGCAGGGTAACGGCTATAATTTGCTTCATAGATATATAATAGAAGAACAAAACTAAGAAAAGCCCTTGCCCATTATGGGGTGGTGGATAAGTTAAAAGTATCTTATTTCTTAATTCACATGAGCCTCTAATTTTGGAAAGATTTATTTATAGATTTGGCGCGTTGTTTCTAAATTTTGGATATTAGCCCTAACCTTCGTCCTATGAATAAAAAAGTTCTACTGCTTTTAACATTTATTTTACCGGTGTTCATCTATGCACAGACTTCTTCTGTCAAAGGAAAAATAGTGTTTCCTACAACCGGTATTGCCGTCCCTAACGCCATCGTTGATTTCGTAAATCGAGATACGATGATTGTTGTCAATTCTGATAAAGACGGAGTCATTGTTGCCGACCTGCCCTATGGCGATTACAATTTGCTTATCCACCTGGGGGAGGCTACCTATTCGCCGAGAGCTATTGTGGTACAGAAGGAGCAATTAGATTTAGGTGAGGTACGTTTGGAAAATATTGTGGTGGATTATAAAGCGAACGAGGAAAACATTCCCACGGTCAGCCTGTCAGAAACAGATGTGGCAGATGAAGGGTCACAAAACATTTCCAGCGCTTTAGGTGCTTCGAGAGACATCTTTATCTCTACCACTTCCTTTATCATGAGCAATGCCCGTTTTCGTATTCGCGGTTATGATCCAGAAAACTTTCTGACTTATATGAACGGTATTCCGGTTAATGATTTGGAAAGCGGAGCAACTACCTGGGGGCAGTGGGGCGGTTTGAACAACGTGTTTTATAACCGCGAAAACAGAATCGGAACGCAACCTACCTCTTTCACCTTTGGCGGTGTGGGCGGTGCTTATTCTTTTGACTCCCGCGCTTCCACCCAACGGAAACAATTGCAGGTTTCCTATGCCAACACTAACCGGAGCTATCGTCACCGTCTAATGGCTACCTATTCCACCGGTATGATGAAACATGGATGGGCGCTTTCGCTTTCTGCCTCCAGAAGATGGGCGCACGAAGGGTATGTGCCCGGCACTTTCTATGATGGTTACTCCTATTATATTTCTGTGCAAAAATACTTTGGCAATAAACATTCAATCAATCTAACGGTAGTGGGTGCCCCGACCCGTAATGGCAGTTCTGCCCCAGCCACCAAAGAATCATACAACCTGGCCGGAACTAATTATTACAATCCTAACTGGGGATATTATCAAGGGGTAAAACGAAATGCCACTGTTGGGAATACGCATCAGCCTTTGATGATCCTGACTCACGAATGGAAAATCAATAAGAGTTCCAGTCTTTTGACCGGTGTAGGATTTACTTTTGGCAAAAGAGAAAGAACCGCTTTGGACTGGAACAACGCCGCCAATCCACGACCTGACTATTATGCCTATCTACCCAGCTATATAGAAGACACTATTTATCGCCTGGCATCTCAGGCCGAAATGCGAAACAATGAGGAACTCCGTCAGATAGATTGGGACAAAATGTACGAGGCCAACCTGATGAGTTTTGAAACCATCAGCAATATTGATGGCAATGCCGACAGCAGCATCACCGGGAAGAGAGCCCGCTATATTGTGGAGAACCGGGTGAAAGACACTAAGAGGTTTAATTTCAATACCGTTTATAATAATCACTTGAGCGAGAACATCATGCTCACAGCCGGGCTAAATTATCAGATGCAGGTGAGCCGGTATTATAAAGAAGTAGCAGACCTGCTCGGTGCTGATTTTTATGTGGACGTGAATCAGTTTGCACAAAGAGACTTTCCAGATAGTTTCAGCGTGGCTCAAAATGATTTAAACCACCCGAATCGAATCTTATATGTGAACGATCGCTTTGGATATGATTATGTAATTACCGCACACCATGCCAACGGCTGGTTACAATCGGTGTTTCAATACAATCACTTTGACTTCTTCGTATCTGGTCAGGTAAGCTATACCGGATTTCAGAGAGATGGCAAGATGAAGAATGGTTTGTTCCCTGACAATAGTTTTGGCAAAAGTGAAATGAAAAATTTCATCAATGGTGCCGCTAAAGCCGGAGCTACTTATAAAATCAATGGAAGAAATTACATCCATCTCAATGGCTTTTTTGAAAATCGTGCGCCCTTTTATGAAAACGCCTTTACCTCACCGAGAACCAGAAACGACTTTGCCCCTAACTTAAAAAGTATGAATATTTATTCGGGAGAACTTGGCTATCAGTATCGCTCACCGAATGTGAGATTGAAGGCCAACCTTTATTACACTCAATTTGTGGACGATACCCGTACCTTCTCTTTCTATGACGACGATGAACGCTCTTTAGTGAATTATACACTTACCGGTATGAATTTACGTCATTATGGAGGGGAACTGGGTTTGGACGGGAAGATTTATAAAGGCTTCTCTGGAAGTGTTGTTTTGGCAATGGGCAGATATACTTATACCAGTAGGCCTTTGGCAACCGTTACGCAGGATAACAGCGCTACCATCTTGAGAGAAAACGAAGTGGTTTACGCTAAAGGGTTTAACGTAGGCGGTACTCCACAACTAGCTACCTCTTTCGGTTTGAATTACCGGGCACCTCAATTCTGGTTTCTTTCAGTCAATCTAAATTATTATGATTGGATGTGGTTGGATTACAGCCCCGCAAGAAGAACCGAAAGCGCGGTTGAACTCATTGAGCCTAATAGCGCACAATGGCATAGTGTTTTAGATCAGGAAAAATTGAAAGGGCAGTTCACGATGGACTTGTATGCAGGATATTCTTGGAAGCTAAACAACAACTTTCGTGACATGAAACGCAATATCTATCTGGTGTTTAACGTAGGAATAAACAACATCACGAATAACAGACAATTTGTCACCGGTGGGTATGAGCAAACCAGATTTGATTATCGGTTTGCTAACGCCGACAAATTCCCGAACAAATATTTCTACAGTTCTGGAACCACCTATTTTGTGAACGTTACCTTTCGCATGAACTAAACTATTTAAAAACAGTAAACCCATCAAACGCGCAATATGAAAAAACTGATTTTCAACACCATCCTTCTTCTGATTCTGGCTTCTATGTCTTCTTGCCTAAAAGAAACTTTTGATCCACCACCTTATGGCGGCAAGGATCCGATTATTGATGTCAACTTCAACATTGATCAACTCAAGGCGCGCTATGCGGGTACAAATTATTTCATCAATGAAGACCTCGTCATTTCTGCTGTGGTTGTGGCTGATGACAAATCAGGCAACTTCTATAAAACATTGATTATTGAAGATAGTACTACCCATTCGGGTATTGCTCTATCGCTCAATAGTTCTTATCTCTATACCAACTATCCTATAGGGAGACATATTGTCATCAAACTGCGTGGGCTGTTTCTAGTCTCTGACCATAATTTGTTGAAAATCGTCGGTAGTATAGCCCCCGATGGTTCTTTTGATGGTATTCCTTCTCCCCTATTAGACCGTTTCATTCTCAAGGGCACCTATTTTCATGATGTCGCTCCGATACCGGTCACTGTTTCTCAACTTAATAGCAACATTGCTCAGTATCAAAATAGCCTTGTGGAATTATCCAATGTTGAATTTCAGCAAAGCGATGCCGGAAAAACCTATGCAGATGGTTACAATAAGATTTCTCAGTCACGCACTCTTAAAGACTGTAACGGAAATTCCATAATTACTTATAACAGCGGCTATGCCTCTTTTGCCAATGCCTTAACTCCAACCGGTAACGGCAAGATACAGCTCATTGTCAGTCAATATGGCAACACCCCGCAGATGCTTATCCGCAATTTGAGCGATTTACATTTAGATAGCGTTCGTTGTGGCGGCTCGGTAACTCCCGGTGTAGGGATTGCGGGCATACGGAGCAGCTACGGTGGGAATAATGTAACTCTTCCTGCCGGCACTTCGCTCACCGGAATAGTCATTTCAGACAAAACCTATTCTAATTGTGACCCCAAGAACATTGTAATACAAGATTCTACCGGTGGAATGGTAGTTAGATTTTCGGCGACTCATAGCTTTAAACTAGGGGACCAACTAACCATTGATTTATCAGGGATAACGCTTACTTCCTTCAGTGGATTGATTGAAGTAGAAAATGTTCCTCTATCAGCCGCTACGGCTATCGGAACAGGCATCATCACACCGCGTACTGCGACTATTGCCGAAATCAATGCAAATGGCAACGCCTGGGAATCTACCTTGCTTAAAATAGTAAATGTGACCATTACCGGAGGGACCGGAGGCAACTATTCCGGTACTTGTACCCTGAATGACGGTACAGGTAGCGTTGCCCACTTTACCCGTTCTCAAGCAACGTTTGCATCCACTCCGTATCCCACAGGCACCGTTTCTTTGACTGGATATCTAGCTGATTTCAACGGTTTCCAAATGCAAATCAGGAGTACCACAGATGTACAGTAAGCATCGTCTATCATAAAGACTAATACAGATAAAGGCCTGTTGAAGTATTGAATCTTCAGCGGGCTTTTTCTTTGCTGCCCGGCAGTTTTCTTCTTCTCCTAGATACTGGAATAGAAACTAGTTCAATCCTATAGAAACTTTTCTATGTCGAACTTTTTCATTTGCATAAAAGCTGAATCTCGCCCATATTGATGTTTCGTTTTCCAAAGACAATATTAGATCGGGCACCAACAGCAAGAAACGCAGCCCAAATCACCGCGCGCCCCCACTTCCTTGGGTTGGGGGGGGGAAAAGGGGGGGGGGGGGGGGGGGGGGGGGCCGTGGTGCCCCCACAATTTTGGGGGGGGCTTTTTAATTGCCGCCAAAGATTCCTCCCGTGGCCCCCCCCCCCCCCCCTCCACCCCCCCGGGGTTTGTTGGGGCCGTAGCCCGGGAAAATCCTCCCAAGGATTTTTCCCCCCCCCTCCCCCCCCGCCCCGTGGGGGGGGAGGATTTTTTTCCCCTTTTTTTTTTTCTCCGCAAAAAAAAAAGAAGGGGAGGGGGGGGAAACCAAACGTTGCCAAAATCTTCCGCTTTCAAAATCTGCGGCCAGTCTTCAATAGCTTTGCGCATGGCCTGCATTTCGGGAAATATCTGCTGCTTGACGAATTTCAACTCGGCGGCGGTCAGTTGATTTATAGGCGGAAGGTCCGGCAATCTGAACGTGATCACCCGGGTATTTTTATCGGCTTTATCATAAGGACTGATGGCGATTTTTTGTTCTTCCAGATATTCCCAAAAAGGATGAGTGAAACAGTAAGCCTGAATTTCGCCCGTCCAGTATTGTCGAAGAAGATTGCTGAAAGGCAAATTGCCCTTTTGGGCAGATTCGGGATTTTCACTATCGCTGATATAGGTACTCAGTTCGCCGGTGTCTTTCAGCAATGCCAGTTCTAGATAACCGTACACCTCAAACGCATCTTTTAAATCTTTTCTGCTGGCCTGAAAAATAGCCTCTAACCATTTTTCTAATTTCTTACGCTGAATAATTTGATCCTTTGTTTCGTGCTTCACCGTTTTTCTCTGAAGATCCAGATATTCATAGCCGTTTTTTACATCGGTTAAATATTGAGGATTGGAAACACGCGAACTATATTCTAACACCATTTTCTTCTTAAATAATGGAGAAAGATTTCCCCAATTTTTATCGTAATCAATGGGAAACACAGTGGCACCACCAACCAAAACGCGGTCTGATAACAGATAAGCGGTTCTTATCAGTTGGCCATCAAACTGGAAAATAATCTTAGAATCTTCGTAGTTGATACTTGACAGTTGCAGCATAAGAGTAATTATATTGAAGTAAAAATAGAGAGTCCTGAATACTTACAAAATCATTTCCTCTTTGCGCTTGTTGCGTTTTAGCTTGTCGAGCAGAATTACTACATTCATTTCCAATTGGGAGAACTAAATACCCATAGCCAAATTATGAAACGAAATCCAAAAGACATCGTCTTTGTCAGTATTCAACTGGTGCTATTTGTGATTTATCTCTTTCGTATTTCACCCATTGATTTTGTAATTATCGGATGGATAAAAAGCATTGGATTAATGCTTGCGGTGGGAGGATGTATCGTTCTTATAGCGGCGCTCATCACTTTAAACAAAAACCTTTCGCCATTCCCCACTCCAAAACAAACGGCTGAGTTGATCCAAACGGGTCTTTATAAATATATACGCCATCCTATCTATACCGGTATTCTGTTCATGGCATTGGGCTATGGCCTCTATTCTGAAAATACTTTGCGACTGATAATTTTCGTTCTGCTTATTATTCTATTCAAACTGAAGGCGACTTACGAAGAACATCAATTGCAAATTAAATTTTCAGACTATGCCGAATACAAAAAAACAAGTGGCATGTTCTTGCCCAAATGGGGATAGCCTTTACCCTGATTAGTATTTAGCTTCGCGATAAAATAATAGTATAGCCGGGGTTGCCTCATCGGTCAATGGACTGCCGAGATATTCACCTTCTCAATTCCCTTTAGGTGCAATTCAATATGTCTATTGTGCGCTTTATTGAAGTATTCGCTGATGATTTCTAAAATGTCGTAGTCAATGAAATTACATTCACTGCCGTCAATTATCAGCACACTATATTCTGGAATTTCTTCTAATGCTTTTCTCAATTTCACCTTGTTAAGAAAGGTGACATTGCTATTGAGTTTGATCAAGAAGGTATCAATACCCTGATATTGCGTTTCAGTGATTTTATAGTCTGCCTTGAAATTATTCTGAATGATAAAGTAAATGGAAATTAAAAGCCCAATGGTTACGCCGATGAGTAAGTCTGTCGCAAGAATTACAACGATGGTGATAAGGAATGGGGCAAATTGTTTCCATCCTAAACTCCAAACATTTTTATAGAGCTTGGGTTTAGTCAAATTGTATCCTGTTATAAATAAAATCGCGGCAAGCGATGCGTACGGAATTTTATTGAGCAGAAACGGAACCAGTAAAACAGCGAGCAACAGAAAAAGCCCGTGCGTGAAAGCAGAAAGCCTTGTTCACGCCCCTGCATAGGCATTGGCGGCACCTCGAACCACGACTGCTGTTATGGGAATACCCCCTAAAAGCCCACAAGTCATATTGCCAATTCCCTGCGCAATGAGTTCACGATTGACGGGCGTGATGCGGTTGCGAATGTCCAATTTGTCAATGGCCTCGATACAAAGCAGCGTTTCCAGAGTGGCCAGTAGCCCCATAATTATTCCGTCTTTCCAAATCTCGGTAGTGGAGAATATTTTTGAAAAGTCTGGGAACGAAATGCTAGCGAAAAGATTGGAAGGGATATAGACTAATTGAGTTGGTTTGAGCGCGAAACTGGAACCGGCATTGGTAAATAGAATGTTTAAACCAATACCCATCACCACCACTAATAAAGGCGCGGGAATTACCTTGAGTCTTTTGGCATAAGGTTGTTGCAAAACGACGAGAACAATTAGCGAGATAAGGGTGATAAGAATAGCTCCTCTGGTGATGTGATGATTGAAATTTTGGAAGTTTTCGAGAAAGTTTCCGGAAGAAAACAATCTTGAAAAACCACTGGTCCAAAAGTCGGGGCGGTCATAACCCATAGCTAATGGAAGTTGTTTTGAGATTAAAATAATACCGATGGCCGCTAACATTCCTTTGATGACCGATGAGGGAAAATAGTTGGCGATGGCCCCCAGTTTAAGCAGTCCCAGCACTAACTGAAATAGCCCTGCAACCATCACCGCCAATAAAAATATTTTGTAGTCGCCCAACGAAATGATAGAAGCCGCAACCAAGGTGGTCAAACCCGCAGCAGGCCCCGAAACGGCCAATCGCGAACCGCTGATAATGGAAACGACCATTCCACCAATGATGCCCGAAAGAAGCCCAGAGTAAAGAGGTGCGCCCGATGCCAAAGCAATACCTAAACAAAGCGGAAGGGCAACGAGAAAAACCGAAAGTCCGGCGGGCAAATCGTGCTTCAGCCAAATCAGTCGGTAGTATTCAATAGTTTGTTTCATAGGGAAAACAAATAAATCTGCCAGCAAAGTTAGAAAGTTCTCCTGCTCCTTATTGCGGCACTCCCCTCCCGATTCCACAAAAATTATTTAGGATGAATCAGGAGGAGGGTCGGACTTTTTGTATTGTTCTCCCTCCGGACCTGCCCGCAGGGTAGAGACGCAAAATTTTGCGTCTCTACGTATTGTCGGGTTCTATCTGCCGATTAACGCCAAAACAGATCCTTTTGAGTAAGTAAAAACCTGAATAGCGCTCATTAGACAAAAATTAGGGCTATTTCTCCTACGATTAGTGCTAACCAGAAAAAAACTAAGGCTAATTTATTTTCGTTTGGCGCCAAACGACATCCGGTTAGCACTATTATTTTCCCAATCAGCGCTAATTGGATTTAAAGTGCGGCTAATTTTCTGCCGATTAGCGCTAATTTGGCTTCGATTAAGGCTAACTCAAAGAAAAGTAACGCTAATTTCTTTCCGATTGACACTAGTTTGCCGACAGTTGGTGCTAATTCTCTGCCGATTAGCGCTAATTGGAGTAAAAGTGACGCTAATTTTCCGCCGATTAGCGCTAATTTGGTTTCGATTAAGATTAATCGAACTTAAACCGCGCTTGGTTTCAGATAAACTACGCGACATCAAAAAAAAGCAAACTCGTTCTGTTTGATTTCCCGCGCAGCGAAATCAATTTCTCGTTTATTTTTACTGTTATGAAGCGCATGTCACTTCCGGCTATGGACAGTCCCCCCTGCAGCGTCTTTTTTCAATAAATATAAATGCTGAAAGCACTCTGCTGATTGAAGGTTTTGGGATTCTTAGTCTATATGCTTCTCTACCTCCACAATCCGATTCTCATTTTCGGCGTAGAGAGAGTACATAAAGCCGGTCTGGATGGAGTAGGCGCCGATGTCGCCCTTTTTTGTTGATGGCGAGGTAGCCTGCGATTTGCTGCAGTCGTATTTTTTGACAATGCGGCGGATGGCTTCTTCGCAGGCTTGTTGGGGAGTCATGCCCTGGCGCATGAGTTCGACGATGAGGAAGGAGCCGAGGGTTTTCATGACCAGCTCGCCGACACCGGTGGCACAGGCGCCGCCTACTTCGTCGTCCACATACATTCCGGCACCGATGATGGGCGAGTCTCCTACCCTGCCGTGAACTTTGTAGGCCAGTCCGCTGGTGGTGCATGCCCCGGCGATGTGGTTGTTGGCATCAATGGCGAGCACGCCGATGGTGTCGTGGAGTTCTATGTTGATGACCGGTTCATATTTGGATTCTTTTTTCCACTCCAGCCATTTTTCTTTGGCTTTATCAATAAGCAGGTTTTCTTTTTTGAAGCCGTTCTCGATGGCGAACTGGAAGGCGCCGTCGCCGCTGAGCATGACGTGTGGAGTTTTCTCCATCACCTTTCTTGCCACGGAAATAGGGTGCATGATGTTTTCGAGAAAAGCAACAGAACCGGCGTTGCCTTTGTAGTCCATGATGCAGGCATCCAAGGTAACCTTGCCGTCGCGGTCGGGCAGGCCGCCGTAGCCCACGCTCATATCGGCGGGATCGGCTTCGGGCACCATCGCACCGGCTTCTACGGCATCGAGGGAACTTCCGCCCTTTTGCAGCGAGAGCCATCCGGCTTCGGTGGCTTTGAGGTTCTTCCAGGTGGCGATGATTAAAGGCGGTTTTGTCTTCATGGTTGTTTTGTTTTCGGTGGCGGCGAGTGCTTCAAGCCCGATGGTACCGGCTCCGGCAGCAAGGGTGGATTTGATGATGAAGTCTTTTCGTGAGAACATAACGATTTGGTTTATGAAGGATGAATTGTATCGGTTCCGCGAAGCAAAGGGGAGCCGTTAGGGTGTGACTGTTTTAGCGCCATCTACAAAGAAGTTGGTTTCTCCTTGCCAAAACATGTTTTTGATTTTTTCTTTGTAGTGAAGCGATACGCGCTTGCCTTCCATTCGCATGAGGGAGTCGGCCACCGCTTTGTCGTTCACGGAAAATTCCCAAATCTGGTTCAACTGGGCGGTGTTGGGGAGGTTGCCCATGCCGCCGAGATTGAGTTCGCCTTCATAGGTCTTAAACAGAAATCCTTTTTCGGAAAACTTAACCAGCACTCCGGCTCGGTTGCCTTCGCTGTAGGTGTATTGGGAGAAAAGGTAGGCAAAGGCAAGCCCGGCAATCAAGATGCCGAGAAAGATGTAACCGATTGTTTTGAAGATAGAGGTCTTTTTTACGCTGGGTTCGTTCATGTTATTTTAGTTTTAGAAAACTAAAGTAGCATTCTCTGGCTTGAAAAGGTTTTTTTTAGGATAAAAGGGATTTGTGCAAGAGCAGCAGGGGAAATGCTTTTTCGCGCAAAGTGCGCAAAGGGTGAAGCAGTAGAGAAATACTTTGCGCTCTTTGCGATAGCCTTAGCGACCTCTGCGTGAAACAGTATTGTAGTTTAAGCTGATAGAAAGAATCTGACGAAGCGACTAACGAAGAATTGTCACAGACCCTTGCAGGTCTTTTCCGGTTCCGTCGGCAAAGACGAGGTGCATCATGTAGCGATATACGCCCATGGGGGAGGTTTCGCCCCGATAGCTGCCGTCCCACTGAAAGCCATGGTCATCGGTTTCGTACACCTTTTCGCCGAGACGATTGAAGAGCACAAAATTCATTTGGCGGACATCGCTCATGTCTCCAAAGAGTTGAAGCACATCGTTGTTGCCGTCGTTGTTGGGAGTGAAAGCGTTAGGCAAGAAAATATTGTCTGTTACCTTTCTCACCTCCACCCGAAGGGTATCGGTAGCCCGGCAACCGTTCATGTCCACCACCTGAACGGTGTAAGTAGTGCTCTCCTGCGGAAAGGCACGAGTGTCTTTGCACTCGTCACAGACCACCGAAGCAGCAGGGGTCCAGGTATATTTATTCCGATGGTCGTTATTGGCCGCCACCCAGATGTCGGCAGTTTGTCCTGAAACAATCGAAGCATCATCCGAAGCCTGAATAGTTAAATCATAATCATAAGTAATCGTGAAGTCAGTTAAAGTTTGGCATCCCCTTGAATCAGAAACCTTTACAGAATAGCTTCCTTCGGAAAGTTGCTTCATGTCTTTGGAAGTTTGTCCGTTATTCCATTCAAAGGTATAGCCGGGAACGCCACCTGTAACGCTCAATTCAATCCGACCATTGTTAACGCCGGGACAAGATGTGTTATGGGCGTTTCCAATCACGTTGACCGGCTGGGCAGTCAGCACGCTAAATGTCTTTGATATAGCGCAGCGTTTCTGGTCGGTAATAACCACGGAGTAATCGCCCGGATTCAGTTGGTGAATAGCAGCGGTGCTGTCCTGATTGTCCCATGAAAAGCGGTAAGGTCCAACACCACCACTAACTGCCAGTTCAACAGAGCCACTGCTTTGCTCAGAGCATCCAACCGGAGTGATGGTGGGTTGCACCTTAATTTCTGATGGTTGATGAATGATCAGATTACTCTTAGAAGAGGTGCATTGATTCGCATCGGTAACCGTAATAGAATAGTTTCCTGCTACCACATTGGAAAGATTCCGGGAATTGCTGTTGTTATTCCAGTTGAATGTGTAGGGGGCGGTGCCGCCATCTATATTAACGTTGATCGCTCCGTTGTTCTCTCCATAGCAACTGAGTTGTTGGATGCTGTCGTTGATTTGTATGGAAACACCCGATGCAATGGTTTCATCGTAGATCGTGGCGCATCCGTTTCCGTCGGTAATAGTTATTTCATATTGTCCGGCGGCGAGGTTGCTTAGGTTAGGTGTTGTCGCTCCGTTATTCCAGAGATATGAATAACCAGGTAATCCACCAGAGACAGAAGTATTCAATTTGCCAGAGAGCGAACCATTACAAACGATATCAGTTTTAGTTATAGTGGCATTCAGTTGAGAAAGTGAGGCAATATTGACTCCTTTGGAAGCCGAGCAGGAAGCCACATCCGTCACGGTGACACTATACGCTCCTGCCACCATGTTGCTACGGTCTTTGATTGTGGGACCGTCATTCCATCCATAATGATAGGGTGGAGTACCTCCGGTTACACTAATAATGGCTGTGCCCGGCTTATTGGAACAGGCAAAGTCGGTATGCTGTTCAGCAATGGTAATATCTGAAGTCTGGTTTATGGTTATGTTTTGAACCACCGAACAGGAATTGACATCTGTGACGGTCACGGAGTAATCTCCTGCGCCAAGGTTATTCCGATTGGGCAATGTGGAATTATCTTCCCAATGATAGGTATGGCTACCGGCACCACCGCTAGATAAGATGCTAATAGTTCCAGATGCGGTTCCGTTGCAGGAAACATCTTGATGCGATTCTGAAACCTGTATGGAGCTTGGCTGATTGATGACTACCGAAGTGGAGACCGAGCAGTTGGAGATATCTTTGACCGTGACTAAATATGTAGCCGCAGCCAAATTGTTCAAGGCAGGGGTTGTTGCAGAAGTATTCCAGGAATAAGTAAAGCCGTTTTTACCACCAGAGGCTGTAGCTGTTATAGAGCCATCTGAATTGCCGAAGCAAGTAATATCGGATTTGCTTATTGCTACATTGATGAACGCCGGCTGATTCAGGCTGATGGATGTTAAAGCCGTGCATTGGTTCGCATCGGTTACGGTCACAGAATGATTACCCGCCAAAGCATTGGTCAAGGTTTTGTTCGTAGAACCGTTACTCCATAAATAAGTATAGGGTCCGGTTCCGCCGTTTACTCCAATATCTACCTTACCATCAGAGAGACCATGACAGCTTGGATTAGTAATAGAGAAGATGGTGGTGGACATTTGGGTTGGCTGTGATATTTCTTCACTGGCCGTACCTGAACAGCCGTTATTATCTATTACGGTTACGGTATAGGTTCCGGTGGAAACACCGGTAATATTCTGGGTAGAAACTGACCCTCCCCAATCAAAAGTGTAGGATGGGGTGCCGCCTGTTACGTTCACATCAATTCTTCCTGAAGACTGAGCAAAGCAAGCAATGTCTAATTTGGAGGTGGTGATAACCAGGGGGTCTGGTTCCGAGACCGTAAAAATTTTGTGGGCAATACAGTAATTAGCATCGGTAACGGTTACGGGATAGTCTCCAGCTACGAGGTTATTTCTGGATATGCTGTTAATTCCTCCACCCCAATCATAAGTATAAGATGAAACTCCACCGTTTATACTCAGATTGATGGAGCCATTATTTCCGCTATTACAGGAAATGTCATTTACTACTGCACCGATACTTAATTCGGTGGGTTGAGATATAGAGACTGAATGAGTGGTGGAGCAATTGGAATTATCTGAAACAGTAACCGAGTAATTTCCGGCAGTGACGGCATTTCTGTTTTGAGTGGCAACTCCCCCACCCCAGTTGTATGAATAGCCGGAAGTTCCGCCAGTGGCAGATAATTGAATAGCTCCATTAGTTCCGTTGAAGCAGGAAACATTGTTTACAATAGAGGTAACATTCAAAGCACTTGGCTGGCTGATAACAAACGAATTCATACTGGTACAGCCTACATTATCCGTAGTGGTGAGATAATAAGTACCATCAGACAAGGAAGATCGGTTGGCCGTACAGACAGCGTCCGACCACTGGTACGAGTAAGGAGCTGTTCCTCCATTCACATTTACTTGAATAGCGCCATCACTTCCAGCATAACATTTTACGTCCACTTTTGTAGAAGATACAACAATAGAGCTTGCTTGACCCACGGTAATGGTGTCCGTAGCGGTGCAAGTAGCAAAGTCTGTCACCGTCACAAGGTAATTGCCAGTAATTAGTCCGATTCTGCTTTGTGTAGTATATCCGTCATTCCAGAGATAGTTATAAGATGATGTACCTCCAGTTACATTCAAAGATATGGCTCCATTTGTCCCTCCGTTACAGGAAGCATTCGTCACGGCAGAACTGATAAGCAAAGAGGCCGGTTGAGTAACAGATGCAGTAGTTGAAAATGTACAACCAGCGTTGTCAGTAACCATTAGGGTATAGTTGCCAGCCGAAATGCCAGTTCTATTCAGAGTAGTGATGCCGCTTCCCCAATTATAGGAATATGGTGCTGTCCCGCCTGAAGGACTGGTATTTATCCATCCGTTTGAACCTTTATTACATGAAACGTGTCCAACAGCAAGGCTTGCTGTCAGAGGTGTGGGTTGATTGACTGTGGCAGAAGTAGTAACTCTACAGGCATGATTATCCGTAAGTGTTAGGCTATAGGCTCCAGCCGGAACGGCCAGCAAATCTTCAGTAGTGGCCGTATTGCTCCAGGAAAATGTATAAGGAGCCCATCCTCCGGTAGCATCAATATTCACCTGACCATTATTTGCACCAAAGCAGGTAGCGTTTACAGCTGAAGAAGATATATTTAGTTTACTTGGTTGATTTACATCTAATGAACTGGCTGCAGAACATCCGAGATGGTCGGTAACGGTTACCAAATAATTCCCTGCCGCCAAACCCGATCTGCTCTGAGCAGTGCTTCCTCCTGACCAATTGTAAGAGTAGGGTGTACTTCCATTCAAAATAGTCAAGCTGATAACCCCGTTGCTGTCTCCAAAACAAAGTTGATCTGTGATGGTAGAATTTATAACTATCTTAAAAGGAGGCTGAGTAATAGTTGCTGATTTAGTAATAGTACAACCGTGATTATCTGTAACCGTTACGTTATAAGAACCAGCCGATAGCGATTGAACGTTCTGTGTAGTACTACCATTACTCCACAAATAAGAATAGGGAGCCCATCCGTTATTCACCACAGCATCTATAGTTCCTGCGTTTACCCCAAAACAAACATTGTCCGTTTTGCTGGTAAAGAGTGACAAAGCCGTATATGTGACTATGGTTGCACTCGCTGTAGAGGAGCAGCCATTAGCATCGGTGACGGTTACCGTATAAGTTCCTGAATTGACGTTCATTCTATTAGGGGCAACAACTCCAGAGCCCCACCAATAAGAATAAGGACCGTTTCCTCCAGTTACCGTAGTGAAAACAGAACCCGTTGGGCCACCAGTGCATGCCAAGTCAGAAGGAGTCGCTGTAGCAGTTAGTTTAAGCGGTTGAGGCACGATAGTAAAGGCTGGGGCGGAACCATTACAATTTTTAGAATCGGTGATGGTAACTGAATAAGTTCCGGAAGAAAGGCCGGTTCGGTTCTTTGCAGTTCCGCCATCAGACCAAAAATAGGTGTAACCAGGACTACCTCCGCTAACGACAGTGTTAATGGCTCCATTATTACTGCCAAAACAAGTAAGCGGTACAGGAGATAGGCTAACGGAAATTGCAGCGGGATCACCTATAATGATTTTACTACTGCCTACGCAGCCAGTCCCAGAAGTAGCAGAAACCGTGTAGCTGCCCGCCGATAGACCAGATAGATTTTGCGTAGTATCTCCATTGCTCCAAAGAAACGTGAAAGGCGAAACACCTCCTGTAACAGAAAAATGGTGATAGTTCCATTGTGGCCGCCGCTACAAGCAGGATTAGTAAATGTGGTATTCACAATTACATCTGTGGCTTGTGTAATGTTAACTGAGATACTAGCGGTTGCACCCAGATTATCTGTAGCGGTTACAGTATAAAGACCCGAGGCAAGTCCGGCTCTGTTTTGTTGTGTGCTGCTGTCGCTCCACAGAAAGGAAAAAGGGGCAGTACCACTGGTGGTCGCAATGGTTATAGTGCCATTGCTTCCACCGTAGCAGGTAACATGGGTATGAGTCTCGCTAAGCGTACTAGCCTGGGCGCTTATTGTTGATATTAAAAAACAAAAAATAAATGCTGCTGCACCTAAAAACTTTCTCATGTTCAGGATCTCCTATTTTATGCTCTCCAATACCCATTATAGTATCCAAAGAGCAGCTCCTGACTATTTATACGTGAGAATTGCTTAAAAGTTATAGAAGATTCAATCGGGATATAGTTTTATACAATACGCTGATTGTGTTGGAACCTTTCGTGAAGTAATTATATTTGCGCCCCTGTTGAAGGCGAGGTAGCTCAGCTGGTTAGAGCGCAGCACTCATAATGCTGAGGTCGGGGATTCGAGCTCCCCCCTCGCTACTCAAAAATCAGAATTTATATTCAGCGAAGTTTTCCGAAAACTCATCCAGCTTAAAGGCTGGGTTTATGATTAGGTTGCTGATTTCATACCGCTCAAATACCCCTTTATTGTCGCTCATTTCCTGAAAAATCGGAAAATGTGTCTCTTTATCAATATAAAACACAGTTTTACGAGCATAGGTTGTAGGAATTTTCAGGACTCTGCCGGTCAAATCTTCCTCAAAACTCTTTACCCCATTTAATTCTGCGATGCTATATTCGGGTATCAGAAACTTCAGAGCTACATCATACATTTTCTCGCCCTTTAAGGCCCGATAGGTCGTTAAGGCCCAAGTGGGATCATAAATCACAACTCGGTAGCAACTCTTTCCGCTCCAATTCACCTCTCCTTCATACATGAAAACCGAATCGAATTTGCCCACAGCATCTGCCCTTTCTACCCCCTTTTTGACAATATCACTTACAATATTGAACCCCGATGAAAGAATCGTATGGTGTTGATTTTTAGTCAGCAGATTATTAAAGGGACTCATTTTAAGAGTAGGCAAAAACCTTCCTGCGTTCACCAGCGCTTTATTATCACGCATACCCTCCACGTAAAGTATCTCGACACCCAGATTCGGCTCTGTCACCATCTTCAGGTAAATCTTTTAGGGTGGACGTTTACTTTAGTCAAGACATTGGTCTTGTGCAAGGCGCTTTGATTTGGAATCCGCTCGTTGGTATGCATTATATACGTGCAGCCCTTATGCGAACCTATGGCATCAAACATCCCATTTATAATGCTCCGAGCATTGGCCTCGTCCTGCGCGGATACAAAATGATTAAACGAAACTGATAGTAAAATGATTAGTAACCCAGATCGAAGACTTGTAAATTTCATTAGGCAAACTTACCGCAAAATATATTAGAACAGCTATTGAATTGCAAATCAGCACACTTATACATTGCGCCTACCTATAGAAATGAAGACTACATTAATCCTTAAAGTCGAAAATTTCAAAGCGCTACTATCAATGCGTACAAACAAATAATGTTATGTTCAAAGGTTTGTTTCAATACAGAAATTTTTAGAGTATTTTTGTTCTTTGAATAAATCTAAATAATGATGAGCATGGTCCCGAGGTTTTCGCCTGAGCGTCCCGTTTTTCAGCTAGAATTGAAAAAACGAGTAGAAGCCTATTTTAAGGAAAAGGATATTCGTATGACCGGCAACTGGAAGTTGTATGTAAAGTCCGGGGTACTTACACTTAGTTTTATAGTGCTTTACTCTCTACTCGTATTCTTTACTCCCCATTGGACTCTTGCCCTCTTGCTCTGCGTGATATTCGGAGTGAACGTAGCGGCTATAGGCTTTAACGTGATGCACGATGGTGCGCATGGCAGCTTCTCTACTTCACGAGTATGGAATAATCTAGCGGCAAACAGTCTCGACTTTTTGGGAGCCAGTTCCTTTATGTGGCGAGTGAAACACAACCTTATACACCATACCTACACCAACATTGACGGATTGGATGATGACATTGATGTGAAACCTTGGATGCGCATGACTTTGACACAGAAAAAATATTTCTTTCACCGTTTCCAGCATATATACTTCATCCTGCTCTACTCCTTTCTCTATCTATTGTGGATTGGGGTGATGGATTTCCAGAAGTATTTCAAGGGTAAGGTAGGCGAAATTGCCATCAAGGAAATGGCAGCTAAAGACCATATCATTTTTTGGGCAAGTAAACTTTCTTTTATCGCTATTTTCATCGTCTTGCCTATATATATGACTGGTATAGTCAGCTATTTAATCGGCTTTTTCGTTTTTTCCGCCACCACCGGTATCATTATCAGCTTGGTGTTTCAATTGGCACATGCAGTAGAAGATGTCGAATTCCCTTCGGCAGCCGAAGGGAAAAACGTGATGGAAGATGAATGGGCAGTCCATCAGGTAAAGACAACGGCAAATTTCGCTACAAAAAACAAAATCGTCACTTGGCTGGTGGGTGGTCTAAATTTTCAAATCGAACATCATCTATTCCCCAAAATCAGCCATATCCATTATCCGGAGATTAGCAAGATTGTGAAAAAGACCAGTGAGGAATTTGGCATAAAATATCAAGAATATACCAAAACGCGCCATGCCATCGTCGCACACTTTCTGCTGCTCAAAAAAGTAGGAGCGGCGGCCTAATAAAGAACCGCTATTAAGAATCATGACCTGTAGCTTTTGGCTATATTTTGGCGGCTATATGCCGCTATCTTTCTTCATTCGCGCAGAGTCCGAAACGAGTCTCCTCGGTAGGGGAAATATTTCCAAAGCCCCGATTTATGGTGGAATATATAAGAGCTATTTGTTTATTGCCTAAAACTTGATTTTTCATCAAAAAACCAGTTATTCTATAATAAAATCAGTTTTCCTTTGATAAAATCAATTTTCTAATGGGAATCTGGAAATTCTAATGGAAATCTCAGGATTCAGTAGGAAATCTGGGAATTCCGTAGGATTTCTCGAAATTCCATTGGAATGGCTAATTTATGCCTTAATTGACCATTTTTTTGTTGAAAGTCTATTTATTTATCCATGTAAAGTATTCCTCCCCCACCAGCAGAGCCTCGTTTCGGACCCTGCGCGAATGAAAGAGTAAGCTAGCCTTCAACCGCAGAGTCCCTTTTTTCTTCTATTTTCGTTGAAAAAGAGACTCTGATAGGGGGGAGATATAACCACAGGACAATGAAACGAATGAATTTCATATTAACTACACTTGCATCTGTACCTATACTGACATTTGCAAAAATGAAATCAATAATTTCTATGAGAACAGACAAAGGATTTAAAGTTGCTTCGGGTGAAGCACGGTTTGGCACTCACTACAAAATGAAAGGGGTCACCATAAACACATTGGACATTAAAATATCGGGGAAAGATACCGAAAACGATTTGGCAGTTTTTGAGCAGACAGGTTTAACTCCTAAAGGCGGGCCTCCTTTGCATATTCATCCAAACCAAGACGAATGGTTTTATGTTATTGAGGGAGCCTATTTATTTCAGGTTGGCGAGGACAAATATCAAATGAAAGCAGGTGAGACTATTTTTCTTCCACGAAAAGTTCCACATGCTTTTGTTCAACTCACTGAAAAAGGAAAAATGATTGTCTCTTATCTGCCGGCAGGCAAAATGGAAGAGTTCTTTGCCGTTACTGACAAGTGGACTTCACTGCCAACGAAAGAAGAAATAGCAAAAGTATTTGCAGACCATGATATGCAAGTAGTTGGAGCACCATTAAAAGCTGAATAACAAATTTCCCCTCCACAGAGCCTCGCTTCGTGACTCTGCGTGAATGAAAGAGTAAACTAACTCAGCGTAGTGAATCTTCCTAACTAAACCAATCTTTAGTTTTTACAAAAGAAGTCGCCCCTGTTAAGAGCAGGAAGGTGCCTTTTTTGTTTTGGCTAAACTGAAACTTTTAAACCAAATTCAATTTCCTGAATCGGAAAAAGAGGAGGCTGCCTACCAGAATCAGGAACCAGTAAAGCCATTCGGCGGTCCAAATCCAAAAGGTGTTGACAAAAGGGAAGGTGAACAGCACTTGAAAATAGATGACGTAAATTATGACGGCGGAAACCTGTATGGCGAGCGCAACATAAATGTCGCCTATGCTAATGACTCCGTTAAAAATGATGTTGGTGAAAGAAGCGAGAAGAAGCACAACAAAAGTGACCGGTAGTATATGAATAGCAATAGGAATCAAGTCGGCATCTTGCGGGCTAGTAAATATCCCGATAAAAAATTTCGACATCAGAAAGATGATGATACAAGAAACCACTGCCATGACCAAACTCACCAGACTTATTCGGCGGATGGCTATCTTAATTCCTCCAAAATCCTTTTGGCCGACCAAATTGCTGATTAGCGTGTTGGCCGTTGAGCCGAGCGACCACGTGGGTATAGTGAAAAACAAAATGATTTGCCGAAAAATAGAAGAAATGGCGAGTGAATCTTTTCCCAAGACGGTTTCTATTCGGGCAAAAGAAAAGCCAGCCCCGACCGCCGCAAACGATTGTACCATTAGAGGCACGGCTATGTTGCTCATTTCGCGCAGGGTACTTGCCTCAAATTTATGAAATCGAAATAGCCTGTATTCATGGACTCTTTGTTTGTAAAAACATCCTCCAAACATCAATAGCAGGCAAAACACTTCAGCAATACTGGTAGCAAGGCCAGAGCCGGCAATGCCCATTTCGGGAAGACCGAGTTTGCCATACACTAAAGCGTAATTCAGCACAATGTTGAGCACGGTCATGAGGAAAACAGAAAATGCCAAAATAGGTGTGCGCCCGATGCCGGAATAAAAGGCAATGAACACGAAAGTGATAAAGCTGGGAACGATGCCTAAAATCCGGTACCGAAGAAATTCATCACACATGGAGATGATATCTTCATTGGAAAGCATAAACGATAGAATGTCATGCGAAAACATTTTGATGACGAAGAACAACAGGGTAGAAACAATGAGCAAGGATACGAGTGTGGTATCCACGATAACGCCCACTTGGTTTATTTTCTTTTCGCCCATACGGCGGGCAATAATGATTTGTGTGCCCCGCGTAAAACTGAACCCCATCATAAAAAGAACCGAATAGAAAATGCTCCCAAAACCGATTGCATCTAATTGTAACTTTCCCAGATTGCCAACAAAGATGGTATCAAACACCCCGTTGAATGTCCAGGCCGTATTCCCTAGAATCAAGGGAAGAGCAATTTTCAAAATCTCTTTATAAGTTGCCTTTAACTGTGCCATTTCTCAAGTCGAAGATTCAAATAATTTTCAATTCACACAATCACCATCGTGGAAGATCCTTTAGCCACGATCACTTCCACTCCATCTTCCTTCAAATAATAAACCTCTCCTTCGCAGAAATGAAAACGATTGCCGGGTTTCGCTACGCTCCCTCTAACAAAAAATCTTTTTGCTGTACCGGGATTGAAATAGGAAACCTTTGCTTCTACCGTAAATACCTGTTGTTCTGCTGTCACTAAGGTATAGGCAGCAAAGCCTTGAACGATATCCAGCAGGGCGGAGGTGACTCCTCCATGCAGCCATCCATTTTGCTGTTCGTGGATTTCAAGAAAATCCATTGTGCCTTCAACAAATCCTGCTTCGATGCGTGAAAAAACAAAGCCCAAATAGTTCATGAACTTGTTTCCTGCAATTTTCTGCTCCGTATATTTCTTGAATTCTGGATTTCTGGATTCCTGTTTTATCATGCCATCAAACATAATTTTTTTAGATGAGGATTAGACGAGACTAAAAGATAATCAGATTATAAATACAGGAAATAGTACCGATTCATGCCCCGGTTTCTTTGCTCAATAATTATACTTTCGCACAATGTCATCGGCACAAATCAAGAGTACATACATGAGCATCGGAGCGCTGGACGTAAGCATCCCTCCCTCCTCGCTTGTCTTGAAATTGGCGATTAACTTAAAATCCATCCGATATTACATTCAGGCTACCTCACACAATCAGATCATCCTATTCGGAAAATACACGCTCCATCATGTGAAAAACACCGGTGACTTGATTTCGCGTTTGGAGAGAATAGTGGAAAAGGATGAGTCGCTGCAACTCGCCTTTTCAAAAGTAGTGATTGGTATAGATACCGCATATACACTTATGCCTTCCGAGGGTTCACAACCGCAGGAAAACGTGTTAGTTCAGAAAATAGAGGAAGCGGGACTGGATATTGCTTTTAGTACAGATGACCTGCTGAAATACAGCCTAACCAAACTCTTCAAAAATACAGAGATTGTTCATCTCAACTCTTCGTTATTGAAGTTACTTCCCGAATATGCGCGACGGGAAACGACCGATAAATTGTTTGTGAATGTAGAACAGGATTATCTGGACATCATTCGTTATTCATCAGACCATCAGTTGCAATTAATGAATCGCTATCCCTATCGTCATGAGAATGATTTTATCTATTACCTCTTGCTCTGTGCAGAAGATTTAAAGATAGACCGACAAACCGTAGATCTGGTGCTGTTGGGCGAGGTGGATATACAATCGCAGATTTATGCCTTGTGTTATCGCTATTTTCGTAACCTTGGTTTCATTCAACAGCCTTCTAACATTTCATTCACTAAGGCTTTTGATTTATATCCGAAACACCTTCATTTCAATCTCTACAATCTGAGCGCATGAGAATCATCGGGGGAAACCTTAAAGGCATCCGCTTTCAGCCACCACAGAATATACCTACTCGACCTACTACCGACTTCGCTAAAGAAGGCATGTTCAATATGTTGAGCCACAGTTTCAATTTTGAAAACACCAAAGTGCTCGATCTCTTCGGCGGAACCGGAAGCATCTCTTATGAATTTGCATCAAGAGGATGCAAAGACATTACGACGATTGAGATATTTCCCAAATGTGCCGCCTTTATTAAAAAAACAGTCCTCGACCTGAATTTACCAGCAGTTCATGTCTTACAAATGGATGTGTTTCAATTCATCAAAAACGCACATCATAAATATCATCTCATTTTTGCAGGCCCACCTTACCCATTAGAAAACCTGGCAACGCTTCCTGATTTGATTTTTCAATATCAATTGGTGGATGGCCCTGGTTGGTTTATTCTGGAGCATAATCCAAACCATGATTTCAAAAACCATCCCCACTATTATAAAGAGAAGAATTATGGCACTACTATCTTTTCTATCTTTGTAAATCATCCCGAAAAGAAAGAAGATGAAGTTATCGAATCATAAAATTGCTGTTTTCCCAGGCTCCTTTGACCCCATTACTATCGGGCATGAAGACATAGTGCGGAGGGCGTTACCTTTGTTTGACAAAGTTATTATCGCCATTGGCAGCAATTCGCAGAAGAAATCCTTGTTTTCCTTGGAGCAGCGTATTGAATGGATTGATAAAGTTTTTACCGGCGAAAAAAAGGTTTCTGTAGAAAGCTACGAAGGCCTGACCGTTCATTTTTGCGAAAGAAAAAACGCTAACTATTTACTGCGCGGCATCCGTTCGGCTGCTGATTTTGAATACGAAAAAACGATTGCCCACCTGAATCATGACATGCTTCCCCAACTGGAAACCATCCTCATTCTTGCTCGGCCTGAATTGTCTTCTATCTCCTCTACCATTGTCCGCGAAATCATTCAGGGCAAAGGCAAAATGAAGAAGTTTGTTCCTAAAGCTATCGCGGGAGATTTCAAATAGGTAATGAAGAATTCTATTTTTCTGATGGCCTTCTTGATGGTCGGTCTATGGACATTGGCACAGGACCAACAAAGTGCATCTGCCACACTTCGCGAGCTGAAACACGGCAGCTTGATAGTCCGCCTCAAAACCAATCAGAAGAGTGTAGATGCCTATCGGCGAGCCGGGAAACAGCAGATTGCACAACGTATTGAAGAAGAACGCAGAAGTCAAAACCAAAGAATCTACTGGGCTTTCAAAGGCTATTTTCGTTTTTGTAAAGTATATTTCATTTACGCATACGAAACAATGAATTTTCTAAAGGGCACACCGGGCCTCTTACTCAATCAGAATTTAGACCCCGACTCTTCGATTATATTTTCCGACTCCAGTTTTGTGTTTTGCGAATATGGCAGCGCACAGCCTTTTGCTGATTTTGAAGCCAACCTTTTGAGAACAGTTCTGCGGATAAACTCATAAAAGCCAACGCGAATACCGAGCCTGCTAAAGATGCCGGAATACCACAACCAACTAGGGTTGAAAAGTCAACCGCCACAGCTACCACAAGTGGTTTAGTGCTATCTGATAAAAACCTTCACCAACTGGAAAGACCGTTTCCTTATGTCATTCCCGTACTGGGCGAGAATTATAATGGTCCCGTTAAATCCCTCACCCGCGAACTGGAGCGAGCCTATGGCCGCCTGGTGATCCGCAGAGATTATAAAGAGAAGGTGAAGGAAATGAAGAAGCGGCAAAAAGCACAGATGAAGTCTCTCCAGAATTGATGCAATGAAAATCCTCGACCTTGGTTTAAAAAAGTATGCAGAAGTCCTGCACATGCAGGAGGAACTATTTAATAATAATGTCGAAGCCAAACTCCGAGGAGTGGCTACTCAAAACACAATCATTCTCTGCGAACACGAGCCCGTTTTTACCTTGGGAAAGAGTGGTCATCGTGAAAATATTTTAGTCAGCAAGGAAGAAATGAAGGCTGAATTTTATCACACCAACCGAGGGGGTGATGTTACCTTTCATGGGCCCGGACAGTTGGTCGTCTATCCCATTCTGGATTTAGACAAATTGGAAATCGGCTTGGCCAAATACATTGCCAAACTGGAAGAAACCATCATCGAAACGCTTAAAGCCTATAACATTATCGGGCAGAGACTCGATGGTGCTGCCGGCATCTGGATAAAAGACAAAGGGCCTGAACGAAAGATCTGCGCCATCGGGGTAAAAGCAAGTCGCAACATTACCATGCACGGACTAGCCATCAATATCAATACCGACCTCTCCTATTTCGGTAAAATCATTCCATGCGGATTGGAGAATAAACAGGTTACTTCTATTCAAAAAGAACTGAACCAAGTTGTTGATTTAGAGAAATACAAGAAGGCATTTATTACGACCTTTGTTCGGGAATTTGGTCTGTAATAACCACCACAGAGTTATCTGCTCTGTTCAGCTTCGCTCATAAAACATCCATAGCCAGAATATTCGGGAAAGACGAAAGAATACCGGACTCAAAATAAATATCAGAATCCCATTCACCAACACGTAATTCAGATTCAGCGAATTCATAAAACCAAACATGATGGTAGAAATCACAAACACCAGCCCGCTGAAAGCCACCGTCAACGCATAAGCCACATAAGTGGCTCCCCAATAAAATCCAATCTCAGGAATGTAGTTTAGATTGCAATGCGCGCACCGCTTATGCGTGTTGAGCATTTTTGACACCAAATATGGATTGCTTGACTCAAACACTTCGCCCTGCTCGCAGCGAGGACATTTTCCGGTTATTATATTCATCAGACGACTCATATCCGACGCAAATTTACGCGGCTTCTTGAATAAAGATAATGAGTTCAATCACTCACAACACAAAAAATGATTTAGCACTCTCTTCAACTAATCGAACTCTGCGGGTGATAATTCATATCTTTACAGCGTTCCACTAAAGGGTGGAGCAACTGGCTGCTAACCCATGACAAAAATCCTTTTTACACTTTTTGCCTGTCTAATCATATTTATATTACCTGCACAGACTTCACAAAGCCAACCCCTCGCTTATAAAACGGATTCAAGCAAGAAAAAGAGCAATCACAAAGACGCTGAATTTTCCATCTTTCCCAATGCCTCTTCAAACTTTATAAAGATAAGAAGTACCGGTGCGCCACCAGATGCTATATCTGTTCATGACATTGCAGGAACCAAGTTGATGGAAGATAAATCAGGAAGAGTACTGAGTATTTACTCCCTGCCACAAGGGATATACTTCGTGTATGTCCGCTTAGGCAATAAGACAGAAAAAATAAGATTCGAAAAGCTTTAGGCTTTTACTTCCGTTACTTAAAAGGTAACCCCTCCATTCAAGAAAGTAGCGCCCCATCCTGCTTCGGCAAAGACACCAAAGTTGGGTTTAACCCAATAACGAACTCCTGCATGTGGACCAGCCACCAAGAAACCGAATACACCACCACCTGAAACTAAAGGAAAAGCAGGACCGCCACCAATCGTAACTCCTGCAAAAACATCCAGTTTGACGGCAACGCTCGCATTCACCGCTTCCAGAATATGTACATCACCCCGCGCTACAAACGGAATACCTATTGATGCTACATCTGAATAAAAGAAGAAATCGAGACCGGTATGAAAACCAACACTAATGAAACGATGGACTTTAAAATCTCCTGAAACATTTAAGGACAAACCAGGAGCAGTTAACACATTGTATCTTGAACTTCCATATCCTCCATTAAAGCCTGGAGTAAAGGCCATGACACCTCCCACTCCGACCGAATAAATACCTATCCTATCTTGATTCCAGCCTTGTGCCGAAACAGGTTTGTCAGTTATCAGAAATAAAATAATCAGTATAAACGGAGCTGCTATCTTTTTCATGGTTTATGTTTTAGTTGATGCAATAATATACAAATGATGGCAATAATCCGGCATATCATCAACAGAAGTATTCAGGATAAATAAATTCGAGATAGACTCTCCAGAGAGAGACAAATGGACGATTTTCCGAAGAAGTACAGTAAATAAAAAAAGCCCCGCATTGCTGCAGGGCCCTTTCGGTAAAACAGGGTGCTAAAACCGAATGAAACTATCCGCACCTGAAGTTACAGACCTCACTTACATCGCCCATGCCGAGCGAGTTTTCTGCACTCATGCGGAAGTAATACTCCACGCCTGACGTCAGGTCGTAAACGATATACTTCAGGCGAAAAGTACCGGGCTTCACCTCCACCCAGGTGCCGTTCACCGGATCGGTGGTGATGTAAATCCGGTAAAGAACATCGGTACTCACGCGCTTCCAAAACAGCCTGACCTTTCCGATTCCGAAATACTCCGCCTGCAATCCCAACACCCGTCCGGGAACATGCGACGGACCCCTGCCCATTTTTTCCACCAGGCCGGCGCTGCGGATGATCTCACGATTGCCCTTCGCGGTGGTCGTGACATACCACACCATCAGCCGGAACATATCCTTGGCATCATCAAACACGTCGTTGCGATGCGCGATCTTATCATGATCTCCGCTGTCGGCATCCAGTATGGCCGCCTCCAGTTCATCACACATCAGGGTTTGATCTGCCAGCGTGGGGTCCGGTGTGGCAAAATATGGGTTACCGGTCATCAGTATGATGCAACGCCTCCAGCGCTCCAACAATTTCAGCGGACTGGTATTGCTTAAACCAACCTTCGCTGAATAGAGCAAAAGAATAATGATGACATACTGCACTATAAACCCAATGGGGTCCACCCATTTTTGCAGGCCCTTGCTGCGGTTCTTGTTTTTACCGCTTTGACGCTTGCCAGCCTGCTGCTGCGCGCGCCTTTCTTTTCTATTCATAAAAATTAAAATTTAAAATGTGAAAATCAATATGCCATCTGCCCGGAGAAGGCGGATTTGCTTTTTCTGCACTCACCACTTGCCAGGCCGCCGAAGCGAAGGCTGAGGCTGTGCGCGTTTTGCTAAATCTTTTTAGAGAGGAATGAGCAACGAGATGTCTGTGACCCCGTCCCTTCTGGGTGACCTTGCTCAAGGGTAAGCGAGCTAGATATGTTTCATCATCAAATCTGTATTTGATATTTGAATCTATAACGCAGGCTCGTTTTGAATATTGCATCACCCGGCACCGGTAGCTTAAATCTTTAGCGATAGGGAAGTCGGAGACTTCCATTATTAATACTTCCATTGCGCTACGCAACACTTGGAAGAACAGGGAATCAGGAATTGCTTTTCGCTAATAAAAATTTATTCGCAAGTCTATTGGGCAAGTCGGAGAATGCTATTATTAGAACCTCCATTGCGCCGGGCTAACACCTGGAGGAACGGGCAGCAGTCATTTTAATTCTTGTTGTAACCAAATTGTCCTCTCGTAAGCAATACTTCTTTCCAAAACGATTCCCGATTTATAATTGTCGTGTCGTCAATTTTCATTGAACGATATTCTAACAAACCGAAGCGAAAATTTTTTCTTGCGTAGTCAATTCCATTTGCTGAAATAATTTTTGTGAGTTCGTCATTGAATCCGTGTCCTGTCCCAACATAAACACTCCACCTTGCCCAAATTCCAAAATCTCCGTATGCAGAGCCAACATATTTTTTCCCGTTTGACTTGTCGCAGATTACATAAACGCCTTTCACATTTTCTAACGCACCTTTCCAGTCGTTCTTTTGAAACTTGAAAACAGTTTCTAATTCTGGGAAGTCAATGTTGATGTTTTCATAACCAGGGAAATTTATTCCGTCAAAAGTTTTCTTTAGAATTTCCGAAACAACAAAGTCCTTGTAATAACTTTCAAGCAAGTATGCTCTGCCTCTCATTCCTTGATAGCGAAAGAAGTCAATTACAAGTCGTCCGATAAGGTCTTTGTGCAAGTCAACTAATTCTACCTCGTAACCAACTTCTGTGTCTGCCCAGTCCTCATGTCTGTGAACCACTTTGAAAATTCCACCGAAGAGCCACTTGTTTGGTTCGTGATAGAATTGAATTAAACTAAAAATAAATTCTCTGTTGAAGTCGTTCTTACCACCTCGCCATTCATTCCATCCAACCCACTTGTCCCAACCCTGTAAGTAAACATTCAACGGTTCAGTGTTCTCTGTATTCCTGCAAGCAAGATGTAATTTGTATTGCGAAAGTTCAGTGTCGGTGAGTTTAAGAATATTGCTGACTTTTATTTCAGTCATCCAATTCGGTTTTGAAGTTTGTGAGAATGATTTTTCCAACCTGCCGAACTTTTAGAATTTACATACTGAATTTTCAAGTCAGGAAAACTGTTGACGAATTGTATTTTCTTGTCAGGGAATGAATTCACAAAACACCAAACACCATCGTTGCCTTTCGCTTCCGATTCACTCTTTGTTACATAAACACAAAGGTCGGGGAATGAGGTTACGATTTGAACTTTGAAATCAGAAAACGATTTTACTTCTTGAATTTTTGCCATTGTCTTGTAGATTTAATTTGTCGCTTACTCTATTCAGTTTTCAGCATCCCTGTTATTGTAGTCCGTCTGCTCGGTCAATGCACGAAAGTCTCAAGTTTGCACTGTCGCCAAAGCATGACCCACAAAGGTTCTCAGCTATACGCAGGCAGGGATTTTAACCACTAAACTTCCTACAAAGAACTGAACTTTAAATTTACTACTTTCCTGTCCTACGAAGCACGAAACCCCTGCTTGCGTATAGGTGATGTTGGCAGTAGTTTTTCTTTCTCTCGTCACGGTTTTCTGAATTTATCAATCAGGTTATTTCCATTAATTCCAATACCTGCAAAATTTGGTTTCAATTCGAGGTTGTCAATGTCAAAAATCTTATTCCAAAAATTCTCCTTCTCATCTAAATTAAGTTTTCGCTCCTTTTTTAAACTCCTTTTTATTTTGTCAAGTTTTGATTTGTATTCGGGTGTATAGTTTGGCTTGCTTAAAAAGTTCTTTTCAAAGTCTTCCATTTTTTGAACAAAAACTAATGAGTTTCCTTCAGCTATTTTTTTGCAGACTTCTATATGTAACCAAATAGACAAGTTGTGTAATCTTGATTGATACCCTGTCAATTTTAAATCGCCATCTTCAATAACAAAATCACCGTTTTTAATTGCTAAATCATTTTCTCTTTCTTTGTCAACATCTTTGATAAGATAATGAATATCTTTATAAAGAACTTCAATGAAATTTTCATTTTCCTTTCTTAATGGCTCAAGCACTTTTTCAATAAACTCATCTAATGACTTCTTGTCGGTGTTTCTAATTTCTTCAATTAGATTTATGTAGTCGTCTCTTTTAAGCATATTAATCAACAATAAATTTTGAATGAAACAACACGTCATTATCTCGATGCCCTGATATAAAGTAAATTCCTTTATTTAAGCCCGATACGTTAATCGGCTGATTGCTGTATTGACGGAATTCTAATACACATTTGCCATCCACATTGTAGATTTTTATGTTGTCAACCACAACGTCAAAATCACTTGTGATGTAAAGTATATCAGACGTTGGATTTGGAAAAATTTTGACGTGATTATCTTGAACAACTTTTTTTATTCCTGTTATCCCTACTGTGGGCAAGCCATAAACCTTGCTTGAAGGAGTAGTGCCGTATATGTAGGCGATTAATTTGTTTGGTAATCCTTGCAACTCACTAAAAAACAAACTTGATGCACCTATAACTGTCAAAAGAGTTGTTCCATTTTCATTTATTACCCTGCTTTCCCATTCAAGATTTCCACTGTTATTTACGTAGTATGTGTAAATAACTTCAATCAAATTGTCTGTGCTGATTTTGGTTTCCGATAAATGATAAACAGCGTTTAGCGTTGCCCCTGTCGTAGTCGGCAAGTTTATTGTTTTCCAAAAAGTGTGGTCAGAGTTGTAGATTTTCACCTGTTTATTAGTCAGGTCTGTCACATAATACTTTTCGCCTGAGTTTTCTAATTTTGTTCTGCTTACATTACCGTCAGGATAGGCGTGTTCTAAACTTAAACTTGGAACTGAATAAATTTTGCTTGAAGGGGTTGTTCCATAAATGTAGGCGATTAATTTGCTTGACGACCCTTGCAATTCGCTTAAAAACAAACTTGATGCACCTATAACTGTCAAAAGAGTTGTTCCGTTTTCATTTATTACCCTGCTTTCCCATTCAAGATTTCCACCGTTATTTACGTAGTATGTGTAAATAACTTCAATCAAATTGTCTGTGCTGATTTTGGTTTCCGATAAATGATAAACAGCGTTTAGCGTTGCCCCTGTCGTAGTCGGCAAGTTTATTGTTTTCCAAAAAGTGTGGTCAGAGTTGTAGATTTTCACCTGTTTATTAGTCAGGTCTGTCACATAATACTTTTCGCCTGAGTTTTCTAGTTTTGTTCTGCTTACATTACCGTCAGGATAGGTGTGTTCTAAACTTAAACTTGGAACTGAATAAATTTTGCTTGAAGGGGTTGTTCCATAAATGTAGGCGATTAATTTGTTTGGTAATCCTTGCAACTCACTAAAAAACAAACTTGATGCACCTATAACTGTCAAAAGAGTTGTTCCATTTTCATTTATTACCCTGCTTTCCCATTCAAGATTTCCACCGTTATTTACGTAGTATGTGTAAATAACTTCAATCAAATTGTCTGTGCTGATTTTGGTTTCCGATAAATGATAAACAGCGTTTAGCGTTGCCCCCGTTGTAGTCGGCAAGTTTATTGTTTTCCAAAAAGTGTGGTCAGAGTTGTAGATTTTTACCTGTTTATTGGTCAGGTCTGTCACATAATACTTTTCGCCTGAGTTTTCTAACTGAACTCTTGATACATTTCCATCAGAATAGGTATGTTCCAAGTTAATTTGTCCGTAACAAATGGTTGTCAAAAAGAACAGAAGTCCGAAGATTGATTTTTTCATATTATTTTGTGTTTAGTTAATGTCTGTGTTGTGGTTCGCCAAAATTAATGCCAACATTTATTATGCGAAACTCAAAGGTATTTATTTCGCATTTCCTCTCCGTTCTTCCAAGTGTTGCGTAGCCCACTTGGAAGTATTAATAATTGAAGTCTCCGACTTCCTCTGCGCCGTTGTTTTCGGCCGCAACTATCCTTCATATTTGTGGAATTCTGTAGCGGTAAGATAATAACCATCTAAATCTCTAAATGAAAACTCTTTCTTTAATGAATTTGGATTCAAGTGAACTTCTTCTTCAATTATACATTCAACTTTGTCTACATTCTTTCTAATAATTTCCATGTTGTCTGTCCTGAAATAAAGTAGCAGTCCGTTTCCTGCTGTTTTGCCTTGGTCTGTAAGGGAAGGATGGTTGTGTTCTCCCCACTTGTGAAGACAAAGAACAATTTCATCATCTTCAGATTTTAAAACAGCAAAATCTTTTCCACCATGAACACTCTTAAATCCGAATACTTGTTGATACCATTTGGCACTGGCTTCAACATCCTTTACTGCGATTATTGGGTCAACTCGAGTCATTGTAATGCTTCACACAAATATATCATTCCCCTAGCCATCTTCAAACCCTCCTTTTACCCAAATCCAGCGATGAAAAATTTTCCCGAAACAGCCAAATTCTCTAACAGTAGGTGTCTCAACCATAAGTGTCCGGAAGATGACGAAACGGTTGCTACTCGTGCATTTTAGCTCCGTAGGAGCTATGCCTTTGGTAGTAAATAAACAGAATCTCTTTTAAGTTCCAGAGGAACGTCCGATAGAAAAATGGATCGCCCCGAAGGGCAATGCCATTAAGTTAAGCCGTGATTGTGTTCAAAACATGATTATTTGTGGCTAAAGCCAAGCCAGTTTTACACCAAATGCTCCGCCATAAATGGCGGAGTTATAACACCACGCTTCAGCGTGGTGAGCATCCGGCTCATGCTAAATGGCTTTAGCCATGATAATAGCTACAGTGAAATCAGATTCAAACACTTATTAGGATGAACCTTGAAAACCGCATCGCGGTCGAAATCCTTAACTTAATGGCATTGCCCGAAGGGACTATCATATACGACTGGAATATTTCTACCAAAGGCTTTGACCCTATGGGTCAAAAAACCAATGCCACAGGGTATTATAAAGTCTTCCGAACAGTTATGGTGTCTCAACCAACCGGTACAAGTTCGGGATGCTTTCAAAGGTCGAAGAATGTTCCTCGGGATGGTCATGTCAACCCCACTGGCGCGAGCATCCGCTCGTGCCAAACCAAAGCTGCTACACGCTCGCACCAGCTTCGATGGGCCCCAGGCAGGAAGCCCCAACCATTTGACACTTCCTAACCACCGCTAATTTTAATTTCGCCAAACAATTACACGACCGCTCATGAACACAACCTCAATAGGAAAAATGAACAAACTCATCGTTCATTTTGTAGGGAATAAGAATAACGGAGATGGTGTTCGGTTTTCATCTGCTGAAACGGAGTTTGAAAAAGTGGAAGAGCATTTTTCGCAACTGATACAGAACAGTTTCAATTTCGAGGAGATTTGCGCGTTTCACTTTTTACCTAAGGTGACACTCAACCCGGTTTACCAGTTTGTAACATCCATTTTTGAAGACCGGGCGTCGTTCGTGGAGCAAAGTCAGAATGCCGCGAGGATTCTTTACGACAAAAGCACACATCCAAAGATCAAAGGTGGTGAATTGCAGGTGGCTTATTTCACCGGTTGCTCCATTGGCGACAAAACGGTGGATGCCATCGCTTTCTTTAAGTCGGAGAACAAGGAAACATTTCTGAAAGTGCTGACTTCGAAAAAAGGTTTTGACCTGGAAAGCGATATAGGGATTGGCGTAAAGAAATTAGACAAGGGCTGCATCATCTTCAACACCAAGGCGAAAGACGGTTACCTGGTGGCCGTGGTGGACCATACCAACCGGGGTGAAGAGGCGCAGTATTGGAAGGATGAATTTTTGAGCGTTCAGCCCGTTGCCAACGAATTTCACCAGACCAATGAGTTTTTGGGTATTGCCAAGAACTTTGTCACCAAGCAGCTTTCAGAGGAGTTCAACGTAACCAAGGCCGACCAGATAGACCTGCTGAACCGTTCGGTGGATTATTTCAAAACCCACGAAAGCTTCGATAAGGAGGAATTTGAAAAGGAGGTTTTTCACGATCCGGGAATGATAAATTCCTTCCGGAATTTTGATTCGAATTACCGGCAGGAAAATGAAATCGAGATCACCGACAACTTCGACATTTCACCACAGGCGGTGAAAAAGCAAGCCCGGGTTTTTAAAAGCGTTTTGAAGTTGGACAAGAATTTTCACATCTACATTCATGGTGATCGCAACCTGATAGAGCAAGGCGTGGAGAATGACGGCAGGAAGTTTTACAAGATCTATTACAAAGAAGAGCGATAAACGGCGCCCGTGCTGGTTTACCCTCGATCTATCCGTTTTTAACACCCTTTCCACCGATAAAAACATTTTATCAATCATTCCCAAAGCATTATCAACTAAGTCCGGCGTTTTATTAACCAAGAACACGGCATTACCGGTTAAGAATTTGTCGTTATCAGGTAATGAGGCATCGTTATCAGTTGGTTTGAAATATTTATCAGGTAAGTACGATGCGTACGTAGCTGAGTCTAAGGAATTATCAGCCAAGTATGTATCGTTATCAGGTAATGGCGTATCGGAATCAGTTGGTTTGGAATATTTATCAGGTAAGTACGACGCGTACGTAGCTGAGTCTAAGGAATTATCAGCCAAGTATGTATCATTATCAGGTAATGGCGTATCGTAATCAGGTAATTCCGAGTCTTCATTACCCGATTCCTATACTTTATCAACCAGGAACGTGGCATTATGGGTTGGTTACGTACCATTATCAGGTAATAAAAAAGGGGGTTGAGAGCGTTTTTTGGGGGGAACCACCTCCGTCCCGCTGATAGAGGCGGTCCACATTTGCCAGCCGGAGTATTATTCTGCTATAAGCTGAAAGCTTGGGAGGGTGTAGGCATAGCCTACACATAGGGTGGCGCAAATATTACCATAAGGCAAATCAAATCCTATACGTATATATACCTGTTTTCCAGTCGCCGAAGCCTATGTGGAATCTGGGAATGAATCGTTTCCGCAACAGGGCATAGGCTATTTACCCACAACTGTTAGAAAGTGACAATTCATGGCTAAAGCCAATCCAGTTTTACTCCCAACGGCTCCGCCATGAATGGCGGTTTATAAAACCACGCTTCAGCGTGGTGAACATGGGCCTATTAAAATTGGCTTTAGCCATGATAATTGCCAGTGGGAGAAAAGGTTTCGAACGCCTAGGGCTTTGCCTACGGACTTGTAAGGATTGCAGCTTATAATAAAACTGGCTAAACCTGCCAAGTCATTTTGCATTTCTAAGTGGATGCAACCCTTTAACACCAATCCACATCTTGGTTGTATGTGCGGGTAGGACCGTGCGTATTTGATAGTTCTTTTATAAAGCAGAACCCTCCTCCCCAGGAGGGTTTTTTTATTAAGGCGAAGCCTATTCTTCTCCGAAACGCTGCTTTACTAGTTTGAGGAAAAGACGGGTAGTTTGTCCGGTATTATCCCATTGGTAATGAGTGAGCAGTTCGTGCACCACAAATTTTTCGGCCTCCTCATATTCGCGAAATGAATCAATCTGGTTGATGGCATTGGTAAACGCTTCTGAATTGCCCTTGAATAATTCGTTGACCAGCGCAATTCGTTTGTTAAAGTCAATCAGTTCACGAAGCGGCTTTGAAGAAAGTACCCGATGCACCTCTTTTGCAGAGCCTTGTTTAAGTTTTTGATTTAACGAACTGCTTTGAGAGGTACGTTCATTTATAGTCGGGGTTTTCACATCGGTTTGAATCTGTGTATCAGCAACCGATACAGCATCCTCCTTATTGACTGTTTTTATCTCCTTTGTTTCCGTCCGTTCCTGCATGATAAGGTTTTCGTTGGGAAGTCTTGTTATTGTCCCTAATCGGCTTTCGAAGCCAGTAGCTTTTGGTACAATTTTAGGGTCCTGCCTTTCTGGCATGGATTTGCTTTCGTTCATTGAAAGCACTTCATCGTACATTTCACGGAGATGCTGCAACAGCATATCCCGCTCCAGAACCGAGCCTTCAAGAAAAACAGGCGATTGAACGAGCGCACTTATTTTTCCCATCAAAACGGATATTTTTGGATGTTTCATATTTAGTAGGTTTCAGGGCAAAAGTACGTGTATATTTATAGGTTTATAGGTTGAGTTTTAAACAGGCAACTTGGTATTAACGAGAAAATGAACGTTTTAGTATGTATAGAGAACCCATTATCGGGAAGGACCAAACAGGTTGGATAGAAGTCATCTGTGGCTCTATGTTTTCGGGCAAGACGGAGGAATTGATTCGGCGGTTGAAACGGGCACATATTGCCAATAAAAGAGTGGCGATTTTCAAACCCTCGCTGGACAAGCGCTATCATAACACAGACGTTGTTTCGCACGATATGAATTTCATCGCGTCTCAACCAGTACATTTCGCCTCTGAGATTTTGACAAAGTCAAAAGGCATGGAGGTGGTTGGTATAGACGAAGCACAGTTTTTTGATCAAGAATTAGTAGCAGTTTCTGAACAACTCGCCCGAGCCGGTACTCGAATAATTATTTCAGGCTTAGACATGGATTTTGAAGGTAATCCCTTCGGGCCAATCCCGAATCTACTTTCAATAGCGGACTATATTACCAAGGTCAATGCGATATGTGTGAAATGCGGTGATGCGGCTCACTTTTCGTATCGTAAATCGTCTGAAAAAGATACTATCTTGATAGGACATAAGGAGGATTATGAACCTCGCTGTCGCAGTTGTTATTACAAGGCAGCATTAGCCTGAATTTCCAAATACTTTTCACTTGATATAGCTTAGCACGACATCTTTCTTTCGCTCAACTGTATCTTTTTTCAGCCGATTGCGTAAACATAAGGACATGACCAGATTTTTTAACGTCATAAACCTTAAAATTATGAAACGCATTCTTACCATTTCTACTCTGATTTTGATTGTGATTGTTTCGGGATCATTTATGAAGAGTCCGGAGCAAGGACATACCCCCGCCTTAAAAACGATGGAATGTTTATTGCCGTTGTGGATGGGCAGTTGTTCAACACCCGCGATGAAAACAAATACAGTGCCGAACTGGCCAACAAATCGGCGGATGTATTTTTGGGTACCTCGCCGACACAGCCTAAAATGACCCGCGTGGCAAATACCCTGAGCTTTTTTGGCAACCAGTTTTTTGATGAAGACGGTAACACCGCCGAAGAAAGAATCAGTATTGAATATGGCTTTAATGAAGGGGTGTTGGGAGAATGTGCCGACCAGAAAATCATGCTGCACTACAACAATGAAAAGTATTACAACATTGCTTCGGACACTAAGTTTAAGGTAACGAAACTGATGTGGAGCGGCGATCGTCGCTACTGCGTGGTGAACGCCGAGTTTGACTGCAAGATGCGTCGTTGGGGTGTTCCGGCAGAGGCTCAGCCGGTAGTAAGAATGAAAGGCAAAATGGAAAACATCAACGTGACCGTCCCTTCGTGGGTGGTGTTGAAGAACCCGGCTCAAACTGCCTTTGGAGAATAAAAATCAATTACAGTTCTAAGTAATCATGTGATGAATAAAAACTCGACTGCCAACAGCGCACCGATGACAATATGCAGGCCGTCTCTTGACTTAGAGGCGGCTTTTTGTTTAGACGCAGATATACCGAGTATGTTTTCGCTATTTTCGAAATGTAACTACCTGATATGAAGTGGATTTTACTTCTCGCTATTTATGTTTTCAACTCTTCATGGATTTCACCTGGCACGGATGAAGCAAAAGGCACACTGAGCGCCACGGTGGAGGGTAGGGCCTTTGCTCTTGCCGATGGACAATTGATGCGCGGTGTCCTTGTAAAAAAGGATGGTTCCATGGATGGCAGAACCCCTCCTCGGACAATCATCAATGCAAACTTTACGGGGCCCACCTATAACAACGGAACGGAAAGGATTTCACTGAAACGATTGAAATGGAAATAGAGTTCGAAAACAAAGGTGCCTACACCCCCGCCTATTTTTCTATCTCTTTGGGCAATCAATCTACGAGTTATTTCATCGTGAACGAACAGAGCAAAATGAACGTATCGAATATAAGTTGGAGCAGCGATAAAAAATCGCTACGGCTCTTTGCCGACTTCAATTGCACCCTGAGAAGTTTTGGATTTCCTCATGACCACAAAAAGGATGTAAATCTTAAAGGGAAATTGTCCAATATCCGCGTGACGGTTCCCAGTTGGATTGCGGCAAAGCTTTAAGCAAAGCATTGGAAGTGACAGCGATATGAGGAATCGCTTCACCCCATCAAAATCTTCATTATTCCAAATGTTTTATAATTTCATCTGGTTCAAACGACCGATCTTGAAACATATTTTCATCCTTCTCCTTACGGTAATTTCTCTTCAAAGCTTTTGTCAGAAGCGAGCTTATGATGTTTATTTGTTTGGCGATAAAATAGGCAGAACCATTGTAGAGCGGGTAGAAACAGATCATGAAACCATCGAGTATAAGCTGGAGAGCAAGAGCGAAATGAACATCCTCTTTACTAAAAAAACAGCCTACACTTATTATGACGTAGTTTATAAAGAGGGCAAACTATTCTCCAGCTATTATAAAGATGTGAAGGATGAAAAAACACTCATCGTCACCATGCTTTGGGACGGAGCCAAATACGTCATCAAAAGAGGAAATGAGCTACTTGAATTCAGCGAACCGATCTATTATTCTGCCCTCAGTTTATACTTTACTGAGCCCAAGGATATAGATAAATTCTTCTCAGAGAGGTTGGTTCGGCTCATCCACATCATAAAAAAATCAGGAGGCAACTACGAATGTAATCTCGAAAAAGGAGTCAGTTCTTCTTATTCCTACGAAAATGGCATCCTACAAGAACTAAAAACCAGCAAAGGAGTCAGTGTTATTATGAAATTGGTACACTGATGTTAAGCCAAGGTTAAGTTTTTACTTTTCAACCCGATAGAGCATATTCCTATTCGGAACATAATATTTTTACACCTTTAATTCACCAAAACTTGCTCCAATGGCTTTAGGCAAAATATTCTCCTTTTTCGCTCCCAAGGATAAAATTTTCTTCAATCTGTTTAATCAATCCGCCAGCAATCTGGTAGAGATTTCAAAAACATTTTCAGAAATGATCAACGCCCCCAATGACAAGCGGCCCGAGCTTCAAAAGAAAATCGCCGATTTGGAACATGTCGGCGACGACATCACCCACCAAATATTTACCGAACTCAGTTCCAACTTCATCACTCCTTTCGACCGCGAAGACATATCCTACTTAGCCGCTTCGCTCGACGATATTGTTGACTTTATTCACGGCTCGGCCAAGCGAATAGATACCTATAAAGTAGATGAGATCACTCCGCCGATGAAAAAGCTGAGTGAAATCATTGAACATTCTGCCAAAGAAATTCATGTAGCTGTTTCTAATATGAAGGATATGAACAACGCCGTTCGCATTCGCGAAGCCATTGTTCGAATCAACAGTTTAGAAAATCATGCCGATGATGTATTCGACACGGCGATTGCTGGGCTATTTGAAAATGAAAAAGATGCCATCAAAGTCATTAAGATGAAAGAGATTCTTTCTAACATGGAAACCGCTACGGATAAATGCGAAGATGTGGCCAATGTGATTGAGACCATAATTGTAAAAAACAGTTAGGTCGTTTCTGCATCACAAAATCAAACCGCTCTTAGAACCTTGACCCGCGAAATAAAAAATTCCCTCCATGCTTGAATTTCTCATAGCTATCCTCGTCATTGCCTTTATCTTCGATTTCATCAATGGCTTCCACGATTCAGCCAATTCCATCGCCACCATCGTTTCCACCCGGGTACTCACCCCTTTCCAGGCCGTTCTTTGGGCGGCTTTTTTCAACGTGCTGGCCTACGGAATTTTTGAATTAAAAGTGGCCGACACCGTAGCGCGTATCGTCAAACCCGAGGCCATCACCCTCAACGTTATTTTCTGCGGCCTCGTTGCCGCTATTATTTGGAACTTGATTACTTGGTGGGGTGGCATTCCTTCCAGTTCCTCCCACACCTTGATGGGCGGCTTTGCCGGAGCAGCTATAGCCCACGCCGGTTTCGACGTCGTCAACATGGATAAGGTAACCAAAACCGTCATATTCATAGTCATAGCCCCCCTCCTCGGCATGCTCCTCTCCTACACATTTTCCATCCTTCTTCTTTGGGCCAACCGAAGGGCTAACCCCTTCAAGATGAACGGCTGGTTTAAAAAGATGCAACTCGTCACCTCGGCCCTTTTCAGCGTGGGGCATGGCGGCAACGATGCGCAAAAAGTGATGGGCATCATCGCCGCCGCCATGATAGTTTATACCAGCAAAGCCGGCCTACAACCGAATGAAATTCCCTCCTGGCTCCACGTAATAGTGGTAGATGGAAAAATCAAAGACATCCCCCATTGGGTCGTCATCGGTTGCTACAGCGCCATTGGTTTAGGCACCCTCATGGGCGGCTGGCGAATCGTCAAAACGATGGGCAGCAAAATCACCAAACTAACCCCCTTCGAAGGCGTAGCTGCCGAAAGCGCTGGTGCTTTCACCCTCTTCGTTTCCGAAGGCTTGGGCATACCAGTTTCCACCACCCATACCATCACTGGCGCTATCATAGGCGTAGGACTGACCAAAAGAATCTCCGCCGTTCGTTGGGGCGTTACCATCAATATTCTCTGGGCTTGGATACTCACCATCCCCATGTCAGGCGGCATGGGCGCCCTGCTTTACTATTCGCTCAGAGGCTTCTTAGGAGAATAAATTCACTTCCATCCTCCTTCGGATAATTATTTCGACGGCTTAAAAAATAATGATGATGGCGGCAGCCGGGCTTTCGCCTATATCCCCGGCTGAAACGCCGGGGGATACCGGCTCTATCCCTGCCGCAGTGCAGCGCTCTTTGGCTCATACCTCCTAAGTCTATGTTTTCTTCACCATACAAAACGAAAAGTCTGAGCTCCTTTTATCTACCCATGTATGTTTTTATAAAAAATCGTCTTCATTCCGTCAATAATATACCCATATCTCTCGTAGGTTCTTTCATTTCCAGCAAAACAGCTTACAACTTCCGGCAAAGTCCATCAATAACCAGCTCAATTACATTTCATTCTCTATTTTTATATTGTCTATATGGCAGATAGACAATATTGTGTAGAACCGAGATGCAGTAGTTTGCATAATTATATTGTCTATGTGGCAGATAGACAATATAATTAAGGATATTTTGACGAAGCCTTGGAAGGCCATATTGTCTTTACCTCATATAGACAATATGATTTACCACGTAAAGTCCAACTTAAAGCAGAATATATTGTCTATGTCCCGTATAGACAATATATCATCCGAAGATAGTACCCTAACCCCTGCTAGCCATGGGCTTAACAAGTAAAAATGAGTGATTAAAAGACAGTTTATCGTATTTGAACTCATCATCACAGAAAAATCACGGACTTTTAGCAACATAAAACTCCAAAAACTTTTATGTCTGGAAGCCATATCCGCTGAAATGGCTTAATTTCTGACCTAGTTTTCAGATGTGAGCGTTCAATAAATATTCTTGTATTGTAACCCGACCTATTTGTATTCGTTCTGTGTGCTTAGCGCTTCGCAGCAACGCGAGGCGTTTCTCCTTTTCATCCTTCATCCAATCAAATCTTGCTTGCTCCTGTTCATTTATTATTTTTGGAGGAAATAAACACCCGAACAGATACAAATTACAACCTGATGAAATCAACTGTTTATACCCTTTTAGCTTTTGCCTTTTTGTTTGCTGCTCAATCTTGCAAGAAAGATGACCCCTTGGATCCGAAGAATCCAAACTCAGCCTTGTGCGTCCGGTATAATTAAAAGACATTGGGAATAGACAATTATGAACGCGATTACTATAAGGTAATCCTGAATGGAAAGTTGGAAGGAACCATCACTCCCTTTGGTTATTTAAAGTTGGTTTTGCCACCCGGCGATTATACCCTGCAGTTCGTAGAGACCGGACAGTTTGTCAAAGTTCCTAAAACAAAAAACAGCACGGCTACTGTTTTGCAGTGTGCCACCACCGATTTGCCTCTAACCTTATAAAGTGAGTCGGTAGTTCTTTAGGAAACAGTCACCGGTTCTGCCATCTTTCTTTGAAAGTACCTAAACCTGTTTTCCTTGCGTCTGAAACAAGGTTTCTTTTTCTGGTTTGCAATAAAATCTGCCTTCGGTCATTATAATATCTTGCATTTTATTTGTCTGGTGAAACGAAACACTTTTTTACTAAAGTTGGTCGTCCTTGTTTTGCTTTTTTTGTTTGGGCAAAAGCAGGCCGGGGCGCAGGCCGTTTCTAACATCCGCTATAAAAGCTATTCGCTGCACGGCGACACCTTGCGGCTGGATAGTTTGAGTATTGTTCCCAACACGTTGGTGGTTCGAACTACGGGAGGAGGCATTGCCGATTCGACTGATTATACTTTGAAATCTTTTGAATCGTTGCTTATCTGGAACAAAAAGCCGGTGGGCGATTCGGTGAAAATATTTTTCAGGGTTTATCCATTTGCCCTCGGCGCGCCGAGCTATCGCAAAGATTATCAAGCCTACAAAGCCTATTCTTCTCAATCGGTGGCTCATCCTTTTTCTATGATTATGGATGAACCAAAAACCAAGTTGATTGATTTTGGCGCGCTGGATTATAATGGCAGCTTTTCTCGCAATTTATCTTTCGGATCAAATCAAAGCGTGGTACTGAACTCACTGTTCAACCTGCAACTTTCGGGCATGTTGACCAAAGATTTGGAAGTAACGGCAGCCATTTCAGACAACAACATCCCGATTCAACCCGAAGGGAACACACAGCAGATACAAGAGTTTGACAAAATTTTTATTCGCCTTCGGCAAGAAAAACATCAGGTGATTGTCGGCGATTTTGACTTGAACAGTCCGGCTGATTATTTTTTAAGGTTCACTAAAAAATATCAGGGAGGATATTATACCGATGAATTTAAAATTAAAAAACTCGGCACGCTGCGAACCGGCTTAGCAGGTGGCATTGGTCGCGGAAAATTTTCGAGAAATACGTTGGTGGTAAAAGAAGGAAATCAAGGCCCCTACAAATTGACCGGCAGTGCGGGAGAAACATTTATCGTCATTCTGGCAAATAGCGAGCAGGTGTTTATCAACGGGATAAAGATGGAGCGCGGTGCCGACCGCGATTATGTGATTGATTATAACTTAGGGGAAGTCACCTTTATGCCCCGAAAAATTATTTCTAAAGATTTACGAGTGGTCGTAGAGTTCCAATATTCAGAAAGAAATTATCTGCGCTCAGGCATATTGGTCAATACAGAATTGGAAACCAAACATGCCGATGTGCGGTTCAACCTCTTTTCTGAACAAGACAGCAAGGGGCAGAACATTCAACAAGACTTAGATGCCGGCAAGAAAACTTTTCTCTCCAGCATTGGCAATAACATTCAAAACGCGCTCTACCCCGGCTTTGACAGCGTAGCCTTTGACCGGAACCGGATATTATATGAACGGATAGACACCTTGATTGGCGGATTTCTTCCTGATTCAGTTTTTGTGTATTCTATTGATTCTATCAAAGCAAAATATGCTTTGAATTTCTCACTGGTGGGCGACGGAAAGGGAGATTATATCCCCTCCATATCCACTGCTAATGGACGAGTTTATCAATGGGTCTCCCCGATTTTTAATGATTCTGGTCAACTAGTGAAACAGGGATCTTATGAACCGGTGATACTTTTAGTTACTCCTAAACTGCAACAAATCTATACGCTCAGCGGCGATTTTCGAGTGAATAAGGATAATGTAATCTCTGTGAGCGGGGCTATGAGTAATTATGATGCAAATACCTTCTCAAAAAAAGACAACAACCAGAACTTAGGCGGGGCAATGAAAGCGGGCTACAAAGGGACAATCGTAACCAAAAAAGATACTTCGGGAAATGCCGGCCAAAACGTTTCTATTGATTTGAATTACGAATTTGTGCAGGATCGCTTCTCTCCTATTGAGCGATTTAGAAACGTAGAGTTTAACCGAGATTGGAATCTGGGAAATCAGGTGCAGCAATTTAATCAGCATCTTGCCGAAGCCAATATCGGTTACCATTGGGCAAAAGCAGGTGATATCACCTACCGGTTCAAAACATTCTTACAGGATTCGATTTATAAAGGATATGAAACGGGACTGAATGGAAATTTCAGAAGCAAGGGGTTTCGGGTTTCCTTTGCAAACAGTTATCTCAATTCCTCCACTCCTATTTCAAATTCAAATTTCATCCGGCCAAAAGCTGATTTCACCTATTCACCCAAAGCAATGAGAGGTTGGAAAGTGGGTGCTTTATATGATTTTGAAATTAATATGCTGAAGAACAAAGGCAGTGATACTTTAGGAGCCAACAGTTTTCTTTGGCAGAATTACAAAGTATATGCCGCCAATTCTGACACTTCAGTAAATCATTACGGAGTGGAATTTGTGATGCGCTATGAACACAGACCTATAGGTTTATCTTTTGACAAGTTCTTTTATGGAGCACAGGCGGTAAATTTTACCGGAGCGATTAACTCCATCAAAAACCAAACCTTAAACTATACGCTGACCTACCGCCATGCCCGAAATAATGATTCGCTGACCAACAGCAGTCAACCGGAGCATTTTTATCTGGGCAGAGTAGATTACACCTTTGTAGCAGTTAAGGGAGTTTTCCGTTCTAACACCTTGTATGAACTTGGAACCGGCAGACAACAGAAAACTCAGATAGTTTATCAGGCCTCACCAACTAATCAGGGAGATTATGTATGGGTTGATTCAAATAAGGATGGGATAAAGCAAATCAACGAATTTCAAATGTCTCCTTTTCGGGAGGATACTTCGTACGTGCGTCTTTTTATCACTACCCCAGAGTTTATCTCTGTAAATACTACTCAGTTTAATGAAGTGCTACAAATCAATCCCGCAGCCGTTTGGAAGAATAAAAAGGATTTTAGAAAGGTAATAGCTATGTTTAGCGTATTTGCCAGTATCCAGATAAACAAGAAAACCGCTTCGGCTCGGGGAAATAAAATCTCGGGGATTTTCAATCCAATTCCTCTAAAAAATGAAGATAGCTCTTTGGTTTCAACAACTATATCCAGCAGTAACTCTTTATACTTTAACCGTCTTGATCCGAAATACGGATTTCAAATAGATTATAATTACTCACGAAACAGAACTCTGTTGACCGGTGGCTATGAAAATCGTTATCTCCAATCGCAGGGAATATTATTAAGGTGGAATATCTTCAAATCATTTAACGCACAGGCCAATTACACCAACGGATTGAAAGCCAATCAATCTGATTTCTACTCCAACCTGAAATATCGCTTCAGATATAATGATGTTTATACAGACCTGAGTTATCAGTTTCAAACCTTCCTGCGAGTCGGAGCGCGCTATGATTTTTCATTAAAAGTAAATCCAAATGATTCCGTAGGTAAACAAACAGCCCGCGTTCATAAACTGACTATTTCAGGCCGTTATAATCGAGTGAACAAAAGCATGTTGGATGTCAGCCTGTCCTATGCTTCGATAAAATATATGGATAAAGGCTATCGAAATGAACAACTGGAATATGCAATGCTGGAAGGATTGCGAAATGGAAGCAACCTCGTCTGGAATTTGAGCTTCTCACAAAACCTTACTGATAATATCCAAATCACCCTGGGTTATGACGGACGCATGGTTGGTGTTCAAACGGGAGACAAATCAACCATGAAACCGGTGCATACAGGAAGAGCAGAGATCAGGGCTTTGTTTTAGATAATCTATAACGATCAGGTCATTTCCAAATCTTCAAAATAATTCCTTTACTTTGTTTTGTCTTTTAATAAACTCAATAAAAAAAACATGAAAAAGCTATTCTTATTTTCTATGGTCTTTGCAGGACTTTCTATTCCATTTACATCTCAAGCTCAGGAAACCATTTCGCAGGTAGCAGGTGCCACCAGAGCTAATACAGTTACCCCTGAAGGACGCGCGAAAATGATTACTGAGAGGATTAACTCAATAGTAAAACTCAGTCCTGAACAGTATAATAAAGTTTTAGCCATAAATATGGAGTCTCTGCAAGAACAAAATGGAAAGGAGGCTGTCAGGGCTGACGCGGCAGGATTAACAGCCCGTCCGGTAAACAACCTGATGGATAAAATTAAAGCGGTTCTTACTCCCGCTCAAATCAAATTACTGGATAAATCAAGGTCATCGGAAAATGGTTCAACCCAACAACTGATTAGCCCCGCTAATCAGAGTCCTGCGAAATAGCGATTACTTTATACTTCCTTTTGGAAAACAAAAAAGCCACCTTCCGGTGGCTTTTTTGTTTGTCTTAACTGTTGGTATTAGTTTTGCTCAGCATTTCCTAAAAGTACCTTGCGAGAAAGTTTAAACTTACCGGTCTTATTGTCAATTCCAAGAAGTTTGACCTTAATCACTTCATTCTCCTTGAAAATGCCATCCATATTTTCCAGTCGCTTATCAGAAACTTCAGAAATATGCAGCAAACCCTGTTTGCCCGGCATAAATTCAACAAAGGCACCGTAAGGCATGATAGACTTGACTGTTGCTTCATAAATCTCACCAATCTCCGGTTCAGCTACAATCCCTCTAATTTTCCGAACCGCCGCATCAATACCCTCTTTATTAGCTGAGAATATTTCAATCTTACCCTGATTCCCTATTTCTTCAATCACAATCGTCGTATCAGTTTCACGCTGCATTTCCTGAATCACCTTTCCACCTGGTCCGATAACAGCACCGATGTACTCTTTATCTATCATCATGCTAAATACACGCGGCGCATGTGGCTTATAATCTTCGCGAGGCTTATCAATTGTCTTCAGCATTTCGCCAAGGATATGAAGTCTTCCTTTTTTTGCCTGATTTAACGCCTGAGTTAAAAGTTCTTTAGACAGGCCTTTAATCTTGATATCCATTTGGCAAGCGGTGATGCCATCGGCGGTTCCACATACTTTGAAATCCATATCGCCCAAATGATCTTCATCCCCCAAAATATCTGATAGGATTACATATTTACCTGTCTTTTCGCTCGAGATTAAGCCCATCGCTATACCCGATACCGGTTTGCGGATCGGAATACCTGCATCCATCAAAGCCATAGTACCAGCGCAAACCGTAGCCATAGAAGAAGATCCATTTGACTCTAGAATATCGGAAACAACCCGAATAGTATAAGGCAAATCGGTCGGCATCACTTTAGATAAAGCGCGATGTGCCAGATTTCCGTGACCTATTTCTCTTCTGCCTACACCGCGAGAGGTACGAGCTTCACCTACTGAATAAGGCGGAAAGTTATAGTGTAGCAAAAATTTCTTTTCATAGTTATATATCGCACCATCAATCAACTGTTGATCCAGTTTGGTTCCTAAGGTTACCGTGGTCAGCGACTGAGTTTCTCCTCTGGTGAACAGCGCCGAACCGTGGGGACCAGGAAGATATCCTGCTTCGCTCCAAATACCGCGCACCTCATCCATCTTTCTGCCATCCAAACGTTTGTTTTCAGCCAGCATCACATCGCGTACGGCATCATACTCCACTCCTCCCCAATATAAACCAATTAAGAAAGATTTTTCCTTCTTCTCTTCAGCGGTCAGCGTGGCGACAAATTCTTCCTTGATGGCATCAAACAATTCCTTACGTTTCGCCTTATCATTGATTTCCTTACCGGCTACTACGCAACATTTATCATAGCAGGCATCGCGCATTCTCTTTCTAAGATCTTCATCATGCTTCTCGTGTTCGTAGGTGCGTTTCACTGTTTTACCAGTCTCCACTTCAAGTTCCTTCAATACTTTGATCTGGCTTTGAATAGTTCCATGAGCAAACATGATAGCTTCTACCATATCTGCTTCATTCACTTCATTCATTTCCCCTTCAACCATCACAATAGAAGTTTCTGATGCAGCTACAATCAAATCAATATCCATGCCGGCATCCACCACATCCTTTTTCGGGTTGATGACCAGTTGTCCGTTCACCTTTCCAACGCGCACTTCAGAAATAGGTCCGTTGAAAGGAATATCAGAAACCGATAGTGCCGCAGAAGCAGCTAAACAGGCAAAAGCATCCGGCAGTTCATTCAAATCACCTGAAATCAGCGTTACCTGTACGACAACATTCGCATGAAAGTCTTCTGGGAATAAAGGGCGCAACGCCCGGTCAATTAATCGGGAAACTAAGACTTCATCATCAGAAGGTTTTCCTTCTCGCTTAAAAAAAGCTACCGGGAATCTACCGACGGATGCCATGCCTTCACGATACTCTACCGTCAGAGGCATGAAGTCCACTCCTTCTTTCGCATTTTTATCGGCACAAGCCGTGGCCAGCAACATTGTGTTGCCGTATTTCACCAAGGCTGAACCGTCTGCTTGTTTAGCCAGTTTACCGGTTTCGATTTCTACAATTCTTCCTCCTCCGAGGTCAATGGTTTTTTTAATGATATTCATTTTGTCTTGTGCAGCCAAGGTTGATTTACCTCAACTTATTTTTATGGCGGGAATTGCAATACGCTTGCTTTTGTTTAGCGTCAGGGTCCATCCCAAAACCTACCCGGACTTTTTCATCAAATCTTTATAAAAAGCGAAAGGTTCGCCACAGCGAACCCTTCACTTTATTTTTACTTTCTGATTCCGAGTTTTTCAATCAACTTCCGGTAGCCCATCAAATCTTGCTTCATCATATAGTTAAGCAATCTTCTTCTTTTACCCACCATACGCAATAACGATAAGGTATTAGCATGATCTTTCTTGTTCGTGCCCAAGTGGCCGGATATGTGATTAATCCGTTCGGTGAACAAGGCAATTTGAGCCGCAGTAGATCCGGTATTTTTCTCCGTACCGCCGAATGTTTTGAAAATGTTCTTTTTGGTTTCTGTTGTAACTGGCATTATTCTATTTATTTGAGCGCGCAAAGATATAAGGACTTTTGGAAAGAACAACCTATAAATTAAAATAGTATATCAGGGGGAACAACCTTACGACCTCTAAGACAAAAGGAACAGTCGTCCCATCTAAAAATATACCCGCTTAATGCTTTGGAAATACCCTGTTTGCTTCGCGCAAACAAGATTCAAAGGCAGGAAGGCTAAAAGGACCTTCGATCTGCGTATCCGTAAAATAATTAACTAGATTTTCGGTGGGCATATTACCAATAAGGTCGTCATCCGCCATAGGGCAACCTCCATATCCGTGAATCGCTGCATCAAATCGGCGGCATCCATTTTGGTAGGCAGCATCAATTTTCACCCGCCAATTGTGTGGGGCAGTGTGAAGGTGAGCGCCAAATTCAAGCTGAGGAAATGCCGGAACCAGAAAAGAAAAAAGTTCGCTGATGCCTTTGGGTTCGCCCACGCCGACGGTATCGGAAAGCATAAAGATCTTGATGTCGAGTTTGGCGAGTTGTTCGGTCCATTTAAAGACAATATCTGGATGATAAGCGTCGCCGTAAGGATTTCCAAAGCCCATACTAAGGTAGATGATGAGTTCCTTGTTGTGGCGCAACGTTAAATCCTTGATAGATTTCACCCGGTCCAAAGCCTCTTCTATGGTGGAGTTGGCATTGCGGCGTTGAAAGGTTTCTGAAATGGAGAATGGGAAGCCGAGACAGTCAATTTTTGGAAAGGCACAGGCCTGACGGGCACCTCGCTCATTGGCTATTATAGCAATTAGTTGCGTGTCAGTGTTATCCATTTGCAACCCCTCTACCACAAGAGCAGTGTCAGCCATTTGGGGGATTTTTTCGTGGGAAACGAAACTGCCGAAATCTATCGAATGATAGCCTACCTCAAGCAGTTTGTTGATATAAGCAATCTTTTTTTCAGTGGGGATAAAACCCTTGATCCCCTGCATGGCATCGCGGGAACATTCAATAATCTTTACTTTCTCTTTACTCACCTGCCAAACATAATAGATTTGCAAAACTGTACAAATTAGTATGAAGGGCTTGCCAATAATTGATAAACTGATTGGCTGTACTGCCCCCTTCTTTAACCATTGCGATTAAGCCGTTTTGAAGAGGCAAAGCTAATACAAATCCAATGATCAATATCCGTAGGTTGATACCTGAATACTCGGGTCGCTCGGCAAGCCATAACCGGCACGCCCTACGGCTGTGATACGCACCCAATGAACTTTGCCCGGTGCCAGATTTATGATGTCGTGTCGCGTTTGCGCCACCACTTTATAAATTCTGAAGCTTTCAGCAACCGGTTGTGCATCGCTCACCTCTACAATATAGGCCACGGCTCCTTTCACCTTTGCCCAAACGGCGTGGATGCTTCCCACATATCTCCCACCGCGTGTGCGAAGTTTGAGCACCTTGCTCACCGGAACCGGTGCGCCCCGGAGAATGACCTCAAAGCCGCTGGAGAGAATCACTTCCTGGTCGCCATGTGATTCCATCTGCACATAAGCCGCCAGTTCGCGAATAGCCGACAACATTTCTTTCAGCCGCAGCGTTCGGGCGTCAATATGATTCTTTCCGCCATTGGCCGCCTTGATATAAGCGGCTTCCAAAGCTTTGATTCGGTTCGTAACAAAGGCTAATGTTGGACTGGGTGCCGGGAACTTCGGATTGCCCGTCATCATCCGTACTATATTCCTCGCCCGCTCTATTTGATTCGGAATGCTGAGGTCTTTAAATCCTATTCTGATACGCATAACATTGAATTTTATGATTAACAATCTGTGACATCAAGACGCTATTAAACTGTAAATAGAAATTAGAAGTTTGTAAGTACTTCAAAGTGCAGGCTTAACAAAACGTTCAGACAACCCGTACTCGTAATAAATTCTACTGCATAGCAGTTGAAAAATTTCTTAGTAAATCATTGTGAAACAAGCGTTTGAGGGCTGTACCTTTTTCCAACTGTCTATTGACTTTAAAGTAGTAATGAAGCAACGATTTTTTTACTAATAAAACCATTTCTGGCACGATTACCACATCAATTCAAATTGCTGAAATTGACGGGCACCACTCGCGAAACCCCCTGTTCCGGCATGGTGACACCGTAGATAGCATCTACTGAACTCATCGTCATCTTATTGTGCGTAACGATGATGAACTGAGATGCATTTGAGAACTGTTGAATGATTTTATTGAACTTGGAGATATTGTTATCATCTAACGGAGCATCCACCTCATCGAAAATACAGAAAGGGGCGGGCTTCAATAGATAAAGCGAGAACAACAAAGCAGTAGCGGTGAGGGTTTTTTCTCCCCCCGAAAGTTGGTCTATAACCGTAGGGCGTTTGCCTTTGGGTTTTGCTACGATTTCAATCTTTGATTCCAACGGTTCATCGGGATTAACCAGAAACAAATCACACTGGTCGTCAGCACTAAAGAGCGTATGGAACACACTGACGAAACTTTCGCGTACTTTATTGAACGCTTCAATGAACTGGGTTTTAGCCGTGTCATCAATTTCTTTGATTGTAGTGAGCAGGGATGTTTTGGCATCGTCTAAGTCTTTACGCTGCGCAGTGATAAAATCAAAACGCTGCTTCATCTCTTCAAAGGCTTCTAAAGCCATCGGGTTGATTTCGCCGAAGTTATCCAGGCGCTTCTTCACTTTATCAACTTCTATTTGGACTTCTGCGATGGGTTGCACCATTTCAAATTCTTCGTTCAGTATGATGTTGATGTCCACATTGAACTCAACGCTCAATCTTTCCTTCATCGAAGTGAGCGACAACTTAAGTTCATTAAATTTTTCGCTGATGTTGCCCAGCAGGTTTACTGCATTGTCGCGATTGCGAGCCAGTTCTCTTGACTTTCCGTCCTGTTCATTGATCAAAGCCCGCGAATCATAGTAACCCTTTTCGGCCTCTTCCACTTCGCTTTGATAGCTTTCCTTGTCAGCATAGTTAGAAAGCAAGGCCGTTTCAAGGTCTTTCAACTTCTTCTGACTTTCTTCCATCTGCATCTGACATTCCAGAATGATTTCATCGTTGCGGGTCAACTGGATAGTGAGGGTTTCTATTTGGCTTCTCTTAAAGCCTAATTCCTGCGTGATAGAGTTCACCCGATTTTGTTGTTGGTGAAACTCAATATTCTTTTGATTGTATCGAGAGGAAGCTTCGCTGAGCTTATTCGTTAACTCAATGAAATCTTTATCTGTCTTTTCCAGAACACCTTTGGCAGAAGACTGCGTTTCGCGAAGGGCTGTTAAATCTATATTAATCGAATCCACTTCTTGTTTCAGTGTTTCGAGCCTTGTCGTTATATCTTTACTCCGCGCATCGGCGGTCTCCAGAAACTTTACCAGGTTCTGAATATTGGCTTGTGAAGCGGAGAAACTTGAATTTAGTTGCGTAGCAATCGTTCTCTGTGAGTCAATATCTCGTACCAAAGAAGAAGCCTTGAGCTGATTGATTTTCACCTGAGCATTGGCCACCTGCTGATGAAGTTTGTAAGAAGAAACTTCGAGCACCTTAATTTCTGCCTGCAACTTCTCCAAGTTCTTGGCCCGACCTATTTTCTTTCCTTCAAACAAACCGACCGCACCGCCGCTCAAGGTAAAGTCGCGACGGATATAGCGCCCGCTTTTAGATAGCACAACTACCTTCTTTCCTTGTGTATTCATGTGCGAGCCATCCTCAAACGAGCCGTTGTCCTCCATCATATAAACGCGGTCCAAAAGAAAGGCTCCCAGCTTTTTGTAAGTAGCATCTAGTTCTACCAAATCAATGACCGGCTTGGCATTCTCTATCGAAATGGCTGCGTTCGCATCATACTTTTCAAATTCGTCAAGAATAAAAAAGTTGGCGCGGCCCATCGAAGAGTCATTCAGCATCTTCACCGCCATGATCGCCTCCTGAATATTCTGAACCACATAGTAATTCAAGTATGGTTCCAAATAGTTCTCAATGGCCACACGGTATTCTTCAGCACAATAGATTATATCAGAAAGCAAAGGCGCTTCTTTGCTCCATTTGGCATTCTTCTTCAAAAACTTAATAGACTCCGGAAAACCCTCCAGATTCTCTACCAAACTCTTCGTCAGTTCGTATTCATTTTTCTTAGCGTCGAGTGAACGGGTTTCCTTTGTCAGTTCCTGTCGGGTGTTTTCGATAGCTGTTTCTAACTCTGTAATTTCCTTCTTCTTGCTTTCCTCTTCCTGAATCAGTTGATTCAGTTTTACTTCGGCCTTTTCTTTGTCTGACTTTAATTGGTCGAAATTCTTCTGCAATTGTTCCAGTTCCTGTCGCTTGCTAGTCATGTCCGCATCGCTCTGCGACAAATCGCGTTGCAGGCTTTCATTGCTGCCGCGGTTCACGGCCAGTTTCTTTTCCAGTTCAAAAATCTGTCGCTCTTTTTCGGTGAAAAGCTTCTGTTCGCTGGTGAGGGTATCTTTCAGACTACCATGTCGTGAACGAATTTCATTCAATTCATTTTCCAACACAGCCAACTCTCCTTTTCGCGCTTCCAGAATTTGAGATTCGCTTTCAGAATCCATTTCTAATTTGCTGATGGAGAGCTTCAACTTCTCCACTTGGTCTGTCGCCTCGATGATTTGTTTCTCGGCAGAGTCCCTTTTATCTAAAGCATATTTGATTTGAGAGTTAAGAAGGTTTCGTTCATTTTCCTTTTCCCCCACCCCTGCCACCAGGCTATTCAGCTTCTTTTGCACCTCAGAGAGTGCCTTTTCCTTATCTACATTGTCCAGCTTTTCTTTTTCTAAAGTAGCTTCAGCTCGAGCAATGGCTGCCTCCAGCTCCATTTTATTATCCTCTTCCTTCTGCTTTTTCTCTTCGAGGGTTTTGAAAGTCTCCTTATAGTTCTGTAGGTTATATTTTGCCAAAAGCAAACTGAGCACCTTATATTCTTCCTTCAATTCATAGTAACGCTTGGTCTTTTTCGCCTGAGACTCCAAGGTTTTCAATTGCCCTTCTATTTCAAACAACAAATCCTTCACTCGTTCCAGATCGGCATCAGTGCTCTTCAGTTTGTCCAGCGTCTCTTTCTTGCGTTTCTTGTATTTTGAAACCCCCGCAGCTTGTTCAAACAGTTTTCTTCTTGAATTGTCGCGGTCGTTCAGTATCTCATCAATCATTCCCAGCTCGATGATGGCGTAGGAATCACTGCCGACACCCGTATCCAGAAATAGAGTAGTAATGTCTTTCAAACGGCAGGAAACTCCGTTCAACAAATACTCGCTTTCTCCATCGCGGAACAAGCGGCGCGTGATCGTGATGGTTTTGTATTCGGAGGGAACTAGGTTCTTGGTGTTTTCAAAAGTCAAGGAGACTTCTGCCATTCCCGAGGCTTTGCGGTTCTTGGTGCCATTGAAAATCAGGTTTTCCATTTTCTCCAAACGAAGCATCGAGGTTTTCTGTTCTCCCAACACCCAACGAATAGAATCTACTACATTGGATTTACCGCAACCATTCGGTCCTACAACACCGGTTATCTTGTTGTTGAAGTGAATCGTCGTCTTCTCCGCAAAGCTCTTGAAGCCTTTAATCTCTAATGTCGTTAATTGCATAAACTTATATTACCGGTGAAATCAGGTTCTCTTAACTGTTGAAGTCTATCACCTCCTTACTGTCCTTTGTTAAAAGATGGACGAAAATAGGAAAACGCCCTCCCCAAGGGGCGGAAAGCAGCAAGACGTTTCCACATGTTTTCAACAATTTAAGCAAGCGGGTATTCCGGCTCCCAAACATCCCTTATTTACCCACTAAAAGCCTTTCGGTTTGGGAGTAATCGGCCCCAGAAAGGTGCACCAGATATAGACCTGCGGGCAGGTTCTCTAAAGGAAGCAAGATGGCACTGTCGGTGATGACGGACTGATATACCGTTTCTCCCAGCATATTGACCAGAGCCACTCGGCGGAAAGTATGATCTAAAGGCAGACGCACAGCCGCCATACCCGAAGCGGGATTCGGAAATATCTGTACATCCACCCGTTTCAATTCTCGAATATCCAATGAGGCATTGTTACCGAGATTCACATTGTCGAGGTAAAGAACATTGCCCCATCCCGTCACATTCTCAAACTTGAACGATACCTTCTTCTGTTCTTTCAAGTCAAGCAGCGGAATCTTAACGGTCTTCCACCAGTTGGCGCTGGTTTTAAACAGTACGGTTTGATCAGGGGCTGTCGCCAGTTCCGTGCCGGTCTGGCTCCAAAGACGTTCCCATTTACTACCGCAATTGGTGCTGTAATATACGTTCAATGAGTCAAAGCGAGCGGCGCTATAGCGGGCATAAGACACATCGAAACTCAATTCAGGGGATTGGATACCTGAAAAATCATAAGCCGGAGTGATCAAAGCATCTCTTCTTTTGTTGGGATTAGAGCTATACCACAGATTATTAATCGAAGCACTGGTAGCGCTTTGCTCATAAGCACCGAAGGCGTTGGCAGATTCCCAACTCACATCGTTGTTCGGATTACTTAAACTCCAACCCTGTGGAGGGAAATCAGCTTCAAAGCCTTCGAAATCGGCAGAGGGATTCCTACTCCTCCATCATAAACATAGAACACCACATCCTTACTATCGTTCGTGCTGAGATTGTCCGCCGGCTGCCCGTTTGGGGTTTCAAACGTTACATAGAGCGAGTGATCGCCCTGTAACAGATTGGTTTCTGCCAATAGCACCTTCGCCTCTTGCTGCATGGCCAAGGAGCCATTCCAGTTTTGGCTTTGCACCGCTCCTCCATCCCATTGGTAATAAATCTTACCGGAAGTCAGCGTAGTCAAACCCTCATTCTTTAAAATAATAGCTGGCTGGAAACCAAGAGAACATACTGTGTCTTTCGGAAAAGGAATATCGGCCACCGCCGCGTCCAAACTGTAATAACATTTAGAGGCAGCAGTCTTTATAATAGAACGCTGACTATTCAGAACACCGATCATCCTTTCGGCCTGCTTGGGTGTAAACATGGCCATGCACTCATCGTTCACATAGTCCATATAGTTCATAAACATATCTCCGTTTGGCCCGTTGTTGCAAGTTACATGCGGAAACACCGGGCAACCGAAATTCAAATCGGCCTGATCGGGAGTATCCGATATATAATCGCTGCCTCCATTCGGGTCGTTTGCACATTTCCCATCATCATCACCCCATATATGAAGCAATCCCAGCCAATGTCCCACTTCGTGAACCATAGACTTTCCCTTGTTGTGCCCTGTTAAACCGGTAGGTGATGATGCACCAATCAGGTTAAAGCGGCATACCACTCCGTCGCGGTCAGATTGTGTAACACCCGGGAAAGAGGAGTAAGCTAAAATTCCCTGATCGGTCAGGCTGCCGCCCATTCTCACCGTCCATATATTCAAGTAGCGGTTGCGATCCCAGATAGTGGCGGGCTTCAATACTTTATCAATGGTGGAAGATGAATCCCAAGATTCGCGGCTCATTTCATGGCGAATGATTCCCGTAGTCGGGTTGCCACTGGGGTCGAATTTAGCCAAGCAAAACTGAACATTGACATTAGCCACCAACGGCTTAAACACATCCGGCACCGTTCCGGCGGCGGCATCCATATTATTATAAGCCTGATTCAGGATATCTATCTGCGAATAAACCTGCGATTCGGTAATGTTCTCACCCGTGCCTACCGCGTCTCCATTATGGATAATATGAAACACGACCGGAATGAAGATGACCTCATTCGCCGCCCGAGAAGATGGATGCGTCGGCTCTTGTTTCAGTCCTTCTATAAAGTCATGATACCGCTGCTGCATCTCCGGGTTGTCGCGCAGTTGCTCCTGCACCACATCCATCGAACCACACCAAGACTTTTCCTGCGCCTGCAACGCCACGCTGCCACTCAACAGGGCAGCCAACATCATTTGTTTTAAACCATTATTCATAAGCAATAGTGAAGATAAGGAGCAATGCCCGCTTTGTAAGCCTTTCGGCTGTTGTAAAAAGTTAAATGAACAAACCTTATGGGGCAAATAAGGAAGGCGCGAAAATACTCTACCTCCCGCTATCTGCAAATGCTCGCCTTTCTTTTTACATTAAAATGACAATTAGAGTAGCTGTTTTGAATAGTTCGTATCAGCGACGCGCTATCGGCGCAACCCGAAGCCTTTGAAAAAGCACCGGATAATCACCTACGGAGGAAAATAATATCACAGCCCCTACGTCTATAGCAGCACTCTTATCTGTTTCCAATTTTTATTGATTTAACATTAGCCAAGATGAAATTAATCGAACTTGCAGTCGTTAAGAGAGGATTCCTCTTCTTTATCAAACAAAAACAAATCATTATGAAAACAGTCAGAAACATATTAGCAGCGGTCTTTATCCTCTTCGGAGCCGCCTCCTTTGCGCAAGGAAATCTCGAAGAGGTGATCTACCTAAAAGATGGCAGCATTTACCGAGGGGTGATTGTTGAAACCGTTCCACAGGTGAGTTATAAAATACAAATAGCCGGAGGCAGCATCATCAACATCAAGTTGGCTGATGTGATGAAGACTACGAAAGAAGAGCGCATAGAAAGAGACGAAATGTGGGGACCCGGTCGGATGGGTTTTGGCGAAGGTTTTCATGGAGGAATGGGAAGATTTCATTCCGGCTATGGCCATGATTCTACCCAAGTGCCGAGCTACATGAAAAAACGCGGTCGTTTCTTTATGGCCGAACTGAGAGGCGGTCCGGGTAATGGTAGTATCCGTCTCGTCCACGGCTTCAAAATGGGTCGCTTTGGTTTTCTGGGAATTGGTATAGGCGTTGACGGCGCTTCCTTCACCGAACGCCACATGTGGCGCAATGTTCTGGGCGACAACAACAGCCCTGTGAGCGATGGAATTTACCTTCCCCTCTATCTTCGCTATTCGGGCGATATCCTTCGCGCTCGCGTCACGCCCTTCTATTATGTAGAAGCCGGTTACGCAGCACACCCTACCGGCAAATTTATGTTCAACGACAACGCCAACCGTAGCTGGGGAGGCCCCGTTGGTGCTGTCGGTATCGGTTGCAAATTCAACAGCCGCCATCGCGTCAACTTCAACGTGAACGTGAATGCCAACTTCCGCAGCAATTATTTCCGCGAATCTTTTTTCAGAACTGACCAGTTTGGCAACACCGTCGAGGTGCACAACCGCCAATGGGACCGCATGTTGTTTGGTGCCTTGGGCTTTGGAATAGGGTTTTAAGGAAGGCTTATCTCCCCTCGGCAGAGTCCTTTTCTAATGATTTGGTTGGACAAGTGACAAGCCGGGGAGAAAGGCATGTGCAATTTCACGCAGAGGGCGCAGAATAGCTGGGAACACAGAGAAAACACAGTAAAAATGATTCAATACGCTGCATCTTTGCGCTCGCTGCGTGAAATTTTTTAATAATTAGCTTGGAAAAGAGACAAGCCGGGAGTATAACAAAAGGCAGCCAGAGAATCTCTCCCCTGCCTGCCTGCATTTCATTCAACATTCAGCACTCCCAATTCAGCACTCCACGCTATCCTATCTCCACCCGCTAATTGCCCGAAGGCGCATGCTTCTTCCGTACGGTCTTATATCTTATTACATTTTCACAAATAGTTTTCTGACCAGTGTAGTTGCGTCCCTTGCTTCTATAAAATAAATACCTGAAAACAGCGAACGGACATCCAGTCGGGCACTGAATCTTTGCTCCATAACTATCCGGCCGCTTGCGTCGAATATTTTTATCCATGCGGGTTCAAAATTTTCTGTTCTGATGAGCAAGGTATTGTTGACGGGATTGGGGCCAATGGTTAACAATTTACTTTCAGAATTATCAGGCAATCCATTTGGCCCGGCAACCGTATGTAAAGTTGTATTGGTGATGACCGGAGGATTGTGATCAAAATAGATAGCAGCGGTGTTGCGCAATTGTGTTCCAATACCCAATCCCGGCTTTGGATAGATGCTGAAGGCTACCCAGCCATGACTTTCCGATCCATTCATCTGCTCAAAAGGGAGCATTATTTTTGAAAACCTGAAATACAAGGAATCATCCTTTAAGCGCACATCGCAATTATGACTCGAACCTATGAACCGGAAGGTCTGCAAGTCTAGATTCTTATCCAGTTCATCACTTAAAACAACATTGACGGCATAATCCGTTCCTGTGTTTTGGAAATTGATGACATACTTCAACTCCTGATTGTTTTGAATTAACCCGTCGGCACCTCTTCCTGCCTCTTGCGATAATTTATTGTTGGGGTCATAGGAGGCCACTACTATCTGGTGACATCGAGAGGTGTCGTTGGCTGGATTAGCGTCCGCGCCAATCATTAATTCAATAGATGCGGTGTTATAGATATCCTGATTGATAGTTGCCCCGGGGGATAAATCATATTCCGCGTCAAAAAGAACTTGTTCAAATCCGTAAAGCTTATCTAACCATGATGTAGTATGAGTGAATGGATTGTTCGCAGAAAACAAAGTGTTATTATAGGGAATGAAATCCATAGAATTATCCGAAACGATATTTCCCTGTATATAGGCAAGATGATGCGACAGGTTGCTGATAAAAAGTTTGTAGGTTGAAGCCCGCGTCGGACTCACAGCGCTGGTAGGAATTAATTCGATGGACACATCCTCCGATGAAGAATCAATACCAATCCCGAAATTATTCTTCGTCGAACTGCTGCCTGGCGTACTTAACGAAACAGGAATGGAAGAGGGGGAAACCGGTAAGCTGGCATAAAGTCCTCCCGGAGCCTTGGTTACAGTGTAGTTACCGGTCGGCAGCAACATCGTGTAGCTTCCGCTTTTTGCCGTAATGACAGACTGATTTCCGGCCTTCACTATTTCATTTCCCAAATAAGCTTCAAAACTATTATCCCTGATTCCGTTTTGATTAAAGTCTGCAAACACAGCCCCCGATAGCTTGGACATGTTGGTCACAATTCCAAAATCAAAACCACATTGCCTCATACCGGGTGTGGGAAATATATGAGTATATGACGCTATATTGAAGGGGAGCGTGTAGTATGGATTCACTCCGTAATCCAGACTTATATATAGGTAGCTGTCAAAAGGCACTATTGCTGAAAAGTATCCCAAAGAGTCGGTGCTGACATGCAATGTTGTATTGCCGGTTTCATACAAAATATCGCCGTCCACAATAGGCGGCTCACCAGCATCTTGGATTCCATTGATGTTTGCATCGAAAAACACATGTCCGCAAATTGTATCATTCCATTCGGTGGCAAGAACGACTTGGCAAACCGTATCGCTACACAAACTGTTGGTATCGGTGGCAATCACACATACGTTGTAGTAACCCTGTCTTTGGTAGGCATGTATCGGGTGGTTGCCGTCGCCTTTGGTTCCGTCGCCGAAAATCCAATTATACCGGATGGGTAAATTAGAGCCTGATGAATAGGCGGAAAGCTCTAGTGTTTTTGACGATGAAGGATAGTTCTGGAAACTAGCGCTTACATTACACTCCACCACCACGGTGTCGCACATGCCGTAGGTGCTGCATCCGGGCATCGTCACCTGAAAACACGCCACATATACTCCCAGCGAATCATATTGGTGGGCGACGTTCGTGCCTACTGAACTGGTGTCGCCATCGCCAAAATTCCACCACAAGGAAACCGGTGGTGTGGCATAACGGTATAAATTGCTCGTATTGAACCGGACACCCAGATAAGAATCGGAGTAGAAATTAAACTTGCCCATTTCCGCGCTACAGGTGTCCATGTTAACGGTTCGGTATGACATAACGGTGCAACCGGTCACGGTGTCGGTGTTATAGAGTTTGACTAGGTATGGTCCGTAGGTGGCGTAGTGGTGCAAGATGTTGGGAGTTGTGGAGGTAGCCCCGTCGCCAAAATCCCACAAGCAATTTGTGAAATTATTGCTCACCGTATTATAAAAAGTGAGCGTGGAAGCATTGAAAAATGGCTGTTTTGATGAAAATGTGGCGGAAACAGTGCAAGGATTCGACTGACTAATAAGTACATCCTCGCAGGTGGAATCCGCACAGCCCCGCACCGTATCAGTATAGACCAAACAAGCATTAAAATATCCATAGGTAGGATACCGATGAACGGGGGAGGCCACACCTGCTTGAGTGGTTCCATCGCCAAATTTCCATAAGATGGTGACACCGGTATAGTTGGGAAGATTACTCGAAAGACGCACCGTGAAGGTATCCAACTTGGTGTATGACGCGTAGTATGAAGGAAAGCATGTCGCTGATGGGGGATTGATCACCACCTGCACCGGTAGGCATAGGCTATCCACACAAATGGTCTGCCCCAGCGAATCCTGTATGCTGATTTTGTGACAAATATTCTGCAGGCCCGAGGAAGAAAAATTATAGTCAAAAGAAGGCGAACTGGATATCACCGACGAACCTCTTTTCCAGGTATGAAAGTAAGTGTAGTTGCCTTGTTGAATCTGGTCAGCAACGAAATGGTAGGTGCTGTTATTGCTCGTGCTGTAAAAGAAACCTGGGTCGCATTGCGAAAATGAACAGGTAGTACAGCCGATACTTAAAAGTGCAACCAGAACCGGAACAAGGAGAGAGCGGATACTTTTTTTCATGTGCTTTATTTTAGTTGACCAAAGCTACCACGCGTTGTGGTATTAACCCAAAAGTTTTGTCATAATACTGTCATTTTTCATAAAACAGCCTGAAATTTTACACCAAAATGACAAACGGAACAGAATACTAATTCCAAAGCGACCGGAAAAACTTTATGCCATCGGCATGGCGCCGCCTCATGCTTTCTAATCGCTTGCGAACTTCTGCAAGCTCCTCCTGCGATTCATCGTTACAGTGATGCATCTTTTTTATTGAATTTTTTAAAGACTTGCACCGTGGGTGCAGTTTTTTCGAGTTTCTCAACCGCCGTGTTAAACTGCTTATTAAATCTGGCTATCTTTTTGAATGACTCCTCATTCATTTTCTCAATCTCCATAGGGGATATATTGTATTTATCCTTTTTCTTTTTCACTTCTTCATCTTCCAGACTATCTGAAAGGAGCTTTCTGTTTGAAGGAGTCATGTTTATAATGAATTTCTCTTTTTTTGAGGACAAGGTGAGCAGTATATTTTTTAAATCCTCATGTACTCTTTGCAATAAATCTGTGGATTCCAGTGATAGTTTTCCGGCTTCATTGCAAATGTTACTCTGCTCTTCGCATAGTTGATTAACATGTTGCTGAATACTCTCGATACCTTTATCCTTTTCGCTCATAGTTCATAGCATACTATGTTTAAAAATAAGAAAAATGTATGAAACACAATTCCGGAATCATGAGTATCTCGGAAATAATACCGAATCAGATTTACCCTATCTCCACCCGCTAATTGCCCGAAGGCGCTTCTTCGTTTTTCACCAGCAGCAAAACATCGGAGGGCTGAGGCCCAGATCGGCGGCGGTGGTCACTATTTCTATTCCCGAGGCCACATCAATATAGGTGACATCGGGTGCCGAAGTCGGAATATGAACCGCGCCGCCATCCATACCCGTGCGCGAATAATCACTTGTTTCATCGGTCGTCCCAAATATTTGTTGCACTGCCAACTCAGGTTTCGAATATGCTTGTGGAACACATTGTTCGCTAAGTAGTCCACCGTCAGCCAAGGTTTGTCGAGGTCTTTAGCGAAAGATTCTTTCAGTTTTTGGATGAATTCTTTACGAAGTGTGTCCATAAAGTTTGGTTTATGTTATTCCAAATGTCAAGATTTTAGATGAATTATGCAATACCGAGCCTTTTTTACACAAAAACGCCTCCGTTTGAGCCAGTGCAAATCCGAATAGCGTTAACTCAACCGAAATTAGCTCTAATCAGCGGCTGATTAGCGCTAATTCTTGGCCAATTGAGGCTAATTCTCCTCCGATTAGCGCTAACCAGAAGAAAAGTGACGCTAATTTCTTTCCGATTAAAGCTAACTCATGGCCGATTAGCGCTAATTCTCCTCCCATTAGCGCTAATCGAAACAATAGTGACGCTAATTTCGTTTCGATTGACGCTAATTTTCTGCCGACTAAGGCTAATTTGGTTTGGATTAAGCTTAATGCAGCTTGAACCGCGCTTGGTTTCAGATAAACCGCGCTTGATTGAAGATAAACCGCGCGGCATTTGGAAAAAAGCAAGCTTGTTTTATTTGACTTTCCGCGCACTCAAATCAATTTCTCGTTTATCTTTACTTATATGAAGCGTATATTTCTTCTGGTTCTCCGTTCTTGGGTCGGGATGGAACAACTTATTATTTTAGCAAAAGCGATTTAAGGATTACTTTTATTCAAGGAAAACAAACATACGCCTCATGAAGATGAAACACTCGCTACTCGCCACATTCATTTTATACGGGATGTTCAGTATGGCTCAAGCGCCGCAGTTGATGAACTATCAGGCCGTGGTTCGAAGCGCTTCGGGTGTTCCGGTGGCAGAGGGCACCTCCGTTGGTCTTGAATTCATCATTCATGATTTAAGCCCTGCGGGAACGATAGTTTTTTCTGAGTTACTGAATACAACCGCCACTAAGTACGGGCAAATTGATGTACAGATAGGAAGCGGTGGAGGCAATCTCGCCATTATCAACTGGGGAAACGGGAAGAAATATCTGCAAGTCAAAGCCAAGATAGATAACGGTGCAGCGATAGATATGGGCACGGAGCAATTAATCAGTGTGCCTTATGCGCTGTTTGCGGGCGGCAGTTCCATAGGCCCCGAAGGCGTGACGGGCCCCGGCGGCCCGGTTGGTTCGGTCGGAATAACCGGCGCAACGGGCGGCACGGGCTTGGGTGTGACGGGCGCAACGGGCGCGACCGGAGCAATGGGTTCGGGATCATCAGCCAGTGTCACGGGTCCAACAGGCGCCACAGGGCCAACGGGTGCCAATGCAGCCGACTGGAATATGACGACTTCGACCTTTGATACGACGGGTGCTTTTTCATTAAATACTGATATCCCTTCTTCAATCACTTCTTTGAATGCCGCATGGAGAACCAAAGGAAATTCAGGGACTTTGGCAGCGCAGAACTTTATTGGCACGACCGATAATCAGGCGCTATTGGTTAAAACAAATGGTTCTTTGGCTACCAACGAGCGGATGAGATTTACTCCCACACCCCAGATAGTGGTGAACGGAACTGCTCCATACAACCGTTCGGTCATGACGGTGTATGGTGGAAGTTATCCGGGAGCGACAAACACCGCAGCCGGTACCACTAGAATTCCGGTGGTGGCAAGAAATTCAGATGGCAATTCTACCATCTATGGAGCAAACATCGGTAACGGTAAAGGGCTTTTTGGCGATAATGTGGGGAGCGGAGATGGTGTCAGAGGTTTTGCCGCCCGAAATATCGGAGTCTATGGTCTGTGTACGAAATTGAATGGCACCACTCCTCCCGGTGTACTGGGATGGGGCAGAGGCGCCACTTATGGCACCGGTATGGTGGGTGTGGGCAATAATCTTCCAGCCTATTATTTGAATCCGACCGGCAGCGGCGGGGCGATGGTAGGAAAGGTCTTTGGTTCTTATGCAATGGCCTATACCGGGAACGCAGGGAACATCACCGCCGGTGGTTTGTTTATAGATACGATTGCCGGAGTTAAGTATTCGAGCTTTGTAGCCACCTACCAGAACTTTACCAATTACAAAATATTAGGCACCGGTGGCGTTTCCACCATTGTTCGTGATTTGGAAGAAAAACCGGTGGTGATGTATGTTCCCGAAGCGCCGGAGGTTTTGTTTCAGGACTATGGAAGCGGTGTTTTGAGTCATGGATATGCAGTCGTAAAACTCGATCCGGTGTTTGTGAAGAATATAAGGGTGGATGATGCGCATCCGCTTCGAGTCTTCGTGCGCGCTGAAGGAGCATCGGAAAGCCTGTATGTTTTAAATAAAACTTCGGAAGGCTTTGAAGTGAAGGAGATGAAAAACGGACAGTCGGCGGCGGCCTTTGTCTATCAGGTAGTGGCTACCAGAGCGAATGATAAGAAAAACGGAGTGGTGGTGTCGGAATATGAGCACTTGCGTTTCCCTCCATACTTAGCGAAGGAATCGCTCATGCAAGGACTGCCCGCAGATGGAGTGAACTCAATTAAATAATCAAAGAATAAACAAGCGATTGCCGAAAAGCTTTAGAAAGAGTAGGCCATAAAAAAATAGAATCCAAAATGAAAAGTATTCTGCTCGTTCTCGGTGCTTTCGTGTCTCTTTATAGTTTAGGGCAAGCGCCCCAATTGATGAACTATCAGGCGGTGGTTCGAGATGCCTCGGGTAAATCGGCTACCAGTGGCACCCCGGTAGCCCTAGAGTTCTCCATTCATAATACCAGCCCTACCGGAACGGTGGTTTATACGGAAACAATCAACACCACTGCCAATCAATTTGGATTGGTGAATGTAGAAATAGGAAGCGTTGCCAACCTCGCGACAGTGGATTGGGCCAACGGCAAAAAATATCTACAGGTGAAAGCGAATGTCAATAACGGAGGCCTGACGGATATGGGTACTACCCAATTGGTCAGTGTGCCTTATGCTTTATATGCAGCGAATAACCTTCAAGGCCCTCCGGGTCCCACCGGCCCTCCGGGACCTTCCGGTGCTATCGGTGCCACCGGCGCTATGGGGCCAACAGGTGTCGGGCCTACCGGAGCTACCGGAGCCACGGGGCCTACGGGTACCGGCTCGGGCGGCGGTGCCACTGGGCCAACCGGGCCAACCGGCGTAACAGGTGCTTCGGGCCCAAGCTGGACGATTACCTCTTCGTCATTTAATCCTACCGGAACGTTGGCTGTCAATACCAGTATTCCCTCTACCATTACTACGAGCAATGCTGCCTGGATAACCACCGGGAATAGTGCTACCACCGCCGGAACTAATTTCATCGGCACCACCGACAACAATCCATTGGTTGTAAAAACCAACGGTGCGGCTGCCAATAATGAAAGAATGAGATTTCTTGCTACTCCTCAAATTGTTATCAATGGAACAACTCCTGACCCCGGCGCGCTGATGACGATATATGGCGGCAGTGCAGCAGGGTCTATCAATTCTGTTTTAGGGCAAACCGAAGTCCCTTTGTCCGCGTTGAACGCGGATACCAATGCAGCGATTTATGGATTGAACACGAGTTCTGGTCCCGGTATCGTAGGCGATAACACTGGCCTCGGCGCCGGTATTCAGGGACATAGCACGGCTGGTTTTGGTGTGGTAGGAAGAACTTCCAATACGGCACCAGCCGCTCCACCGGGAGTTTTAGGTTGGGGACAGAGTACGAATAACGGTACCGGTGTGGTGGGACTTGGCAACGGCCTCGGAACCTATTTTGTTTATACTTATGGTTCGGGTGGTGCATTTACAGCAAAGAATATCGGCCTATTTGCTCTAGCTCAAAATGGAAACATTGGAGACATCACGGCAGGCGGCTATTTCCGCGATTCTCTGAACGCCTTTAATGATTACACGGCCTATGTGGCCAGCTATCAGGGTGGAGTCAATTATAAAATCATTGGAACCGGCACGGTGTCTACCATTGTTCCGGATATGAATGAACAACCGGTGATCATGTTTGCCCCTGAGTCTCCAGAAGTTCTATTTCAGGACTATGGAGAAGCTAATCTGGTCAATGGAGCTGCTGCGGTCAGTTTAGATCCCATATTTGCTAAAAATATAAAGGTGGATGAAAAGCATCCATTCCGTGTTATCATTCAGCCGGAAGGAGAGTGTGGCAATCTTTATGTGACCAACAAATCAGCTACCGGATTTGAAGTAAAAGAAATGGGCAACAGCCAATCGAATATAAAATTCACTTATCAGGTAATTGCCAGCCGCGCTAACGACAGAAAGAATGGTGTGGTGGTTTCAAACTATGAAAGTCAGCGATTCCCGCGCTTCCTAGGAGAAGGTAAGTCTGCGCATGCTGTGCCATTAAAGTAGGCTGATACATCTCTATCTATCGGGACTTCCGTTATGCGTCCTAAGCATTGAGGAAACAATCTATGCCCGGTTGGGGTTTGTACAAATAAAAAAACTCCGAGCAGAGCTGCTCGGAAGTTTTTTTGGACACACAAATTAAGGAGAGACTCTTTTGATTGGCCGTAGGCTCAATCTACATTATCATGTAAGAACGAATTGTTCTTTTTATTTCTGGTCGGTTGACTTCGTTATCGCTCACACTATACCGCGACACATCGTTTTGAGTAGAGAAACTCTTATCTGAATCAAACTCTAACCCTCTTCTTTTGTAAGCCGGTTCTTTTTCTAATTCTGTATGATTGTTCTTGTTTCCAAAACGATAGCTAAGATCAGCGAGGATTTTCTTTCTATCTTCTACTTGTGTATTTGAACCGTTTTGTCCATTAGAAGCGGTAAATTCTGGCTCGTACACTTTTCTGGTGAACATGCTGACTTCCTCTACCTTCTTTTCTACTACGGGCAGAATCACTTCTTCGATTTCCTCCTGTTCTGCTTCGATGGATTCTTGTTCTTCCTCTGCGATCTCTTCAGAAATAAGTTGCTCGTCGCGGGTAACGTCAAACTCAACCATGTAATCAGGTTGTTCTACGGACAATTCATCTTCAGTATCTTGCGCAGAGAACAGGGAGTAGGGTTGATCGTCTTCGAGCGTAAATGAAAACATAGGAGCTACCTCCGGCTCATCCGAAACAACTTTGGTTACCACAGGTGTTTCTAAATTAAATTCTACTTCTTCAGTGGCTCTTTCTTCCAAAGCCACCTTGTCTTCTAATATATGAACCTTCACTATTTTCTGCTCTACAAAGCCGGGTATCGCTTTCCACCTTGAAAACCGGTAGCTATCAGTGTAACCGATAATTTATCTCCCATAGAAGGGTCATCACAAGTACCAAAAATAATATCGGTGCTTCCGGCGGCTTCTTGTACATATTCCATCACCGCTCCGATTTCATCCATCGTCACCTGCATCACGCCGGTGGTGATATTCACCAGAACCTTTTGCGCTCCTCTGATTTCATTATCATTCAACAAAGGTGAGTTTAAAGCTCCCTGCGCAGCACGAATAGCGCGGTCCTCCCCTTCTGCTGTGGCGCTACCCATAATCGCCGAACCTCCGTTCTTCATCACGGTTTGCACGTCGGCGAAGTCCACGTTCATTTCGCCGGGCATCGTGATAATCTCAGAAATAGATTTAGCTGCGGTGGTCAATATATTGTTTGCATGACCGAACGCCTCTGAACGCTTCAAGTTGCCATACATTTCGCGAATCTTGTCGTTATTGATGATTAAAAGTGTATCAACATTTTCTTTTAATTTTCCAATTCCGTCGGTAGCATGGTTGTAACGCATTTTGCCTTCAAACCAAAATGGTGTAGTGACAATGCCAACCGTCAGCACGCCCATTTCGCGAGCTATTCTGGCAACGACCGGTGCGGCTCCTGTTCCGGTTCCACCGCCCATTCCCGCAGTAACGAAAACCATCTTGGTGTTTTTGGATAACAGTTCTCTAATGGCATCAATAGATTCTTCCGCAGCTTTTTCGCCTACTTCAGGTCTTGCTCCAGCGCCTAATCCCTGTGTGGAATTGGGTCCCAATTGAATTTTATTAGGTACGCGGCTCATATCTAATGCCTGCGCGTCGGTATTCAACACGACAAAGTTAACGCCAACAATGCCTTGGTCAAACATGTGATTGACCGCATTGCTTCCTCCACCTCCTACTCCAAATACTTTAATAATAGATGATTGTTCTTTTGGCAAGTCAAATTGAAATAATGGTTCCATAATTTTTTTTTGTGTTGGTTAAATATTTATACTTTATCTTTCGAAATCTCCGTTTACGTTTTCATCTTCAAACCAGTTCTTCACCGAAGAAATCATCTGCTGTAACAGATTTGCTCCTTTTTTCTTCGGAGGAACTACTGGGCCGACTTCCTCCATCTCTTGCTCGACTTCCACAGGGGTTTTCGTTGGTGTACTGTCCGCCTGTTTGATAACTGGCTCTTGCCTTGGATTGAACAAGAGTGATTTTTCAAGTTCTGTCATATCCTCCAGTTCATCATATCCTTTCAACACCAATCCAATACCGGTGGCATACATGGGATTGCTCAGGTCGGCTTTGTTGTTCTTGGCAAGGTAAGAAGATGGGTAACCAATTCGGGCCGATAGTCCGGTAGAATATTCTACCAACTGTTTCAAGTGTTTTAATTGAGCGCCGCCACCGGTTATTACTATTCCTGCATTTAGAGAATTTACAAAGCCTGAACTTTTAATTTCAAAAAACACTTGGGCAAATATTTCTTCCATGCGGGCATTCACTATATGAGCCAGTGTGCGCATAGATATTTCTTTGGAATCTCTTCCGGCTATTCCGGGAACCGAGATGATTTCATTCTCATGGGTTTCGTTTGGTAAAGCACTTCCAAAAATCACTTTGAGCTTTTCGGCTTGTGGTCGCAACAGTTTGCATCCTTCTATGATGTCTTCGGTAATGATGTTTCCCGCAAAAGGTATTACCGCAGTATGGCGAATGATTCCGTCTTTAAAGATGGCCACGTCTGTAGTGCCCCCTCCAATATCCACCAGAACTACTCCTGCTTCCATTTCATCGGCATGAAGCACGGCAGCGGAAGAAGCTAATGGTTCTAATATCAAGCCAAGCATTTGTAAGCCAGCGCGCTCTACACACTTCTTTATATTCTGAGCCGCAGCTACTTTCCCCGTTATGATATGGAAGTTGGCCTCCAGTCTGCTGCCACACATGCCCACCGGATCTTTTATAGCATGTGAATTATCTACCGTAAATTCTTGTGGTAATACATGAATGATTCGCTCACCGGGATCCAAAGCCAGCCGGTGCATATCTTCGATCATCACTTTGATATTCTCCCGAGTAATTTCTTCTTCCGGTTTTGGCAAAGTACAAATACCTCGGTTCTGTTTGCTCGAAATGTGTTGCCCGGCAATACCTACATATACTACAGTGATTTTATGTCCCGATTGTTTTTCCGCTTCTTTAACGGCTTCCATAATGGCTTCGGTTGTCTGTTTGATATTGATAACCTCGCCTTTTGAAACACCTAATGATGGAGTTTTGCCCATCCCAAGGATTTTCAACTTTCCGAATTGATCACGTTGCGCAACAATCGCAGCGATTTTAGTAGTGCCAATATCTAGGCCTACTACAATTGGTTCCTCTTTTACCTTTTCTCCTGTCATGGGTTTGAATTTATAGTGTGCTTTTATTTTCTTGTTTTTCACAAACCACCTGATTTTTATATCTCAGGTCAATGCTTTTATAATTTGTCCAGCCTACTTTATTTAATCCTTCTTTATAGAAAATCTTCAATCGCTCTAATTTTTCAGCTATCTCGTTTTCCTGCACCAATCCAAAATGAATCAAGTGACTATCCGACTTAGGAATCAAATCAATTTCTCCTGTTTCTTTAACAATCAACTGATCAATCATCGCGTTCAGAAATTCATCTTTTCTTATCTGTTGTATCAAGCTATAAAGAGCGATTTGCACTATACTGTCGCGCTTCATATTTTCATGTGTTTCAACACTTCCTAACGCAACAGCAACATGCGGCGTAAAATTATCACTGAGTGGTATTCGTTCGTTCTTTTCGCTTAAATAATAGCTAACACCATCATTGTTGATTACCCGAAGGATAGGTCGTTTTTGATTTACTTCCACCAAAACTTCCTGAGATTGATTCAAATAAACTTCGGCCTTGTCCACAAAAGGATTTTTCTCCATCTCCACTTCCAACACCCTGAAATCAACCGCTGATAAAGGTTTGCCGATTATATTTCCACCGCTTAGATAATTGATGCGATCCTTTATTTCACGCTCATTCAAAAAAGAGATGCCCGAATCGTAATCAATTTTGACCTGTATATTCTTGCATACAAGTTCATCCTGTTTTTTAATAGCCGAGGTAAGCACCACCACAAACAACACCGCTGCCGACAACACGCCTGTTATAACCAACAATCTTTTAAGTATGAACTTGAACCTCTTCATAGTTGCGGAGCCAAATGTCTAATTATCCATCCACACTTTAACGAAGAGTTACTGACAGATATTGTGGACTTGTTGATTTGTGGATAGAGAGAAAGACAGGAAGGCAACCTTCTATACTTCCATAGTTGGCATAGACAGATCCAATACAGAAGTAAGTTGGGGATATAAAAACGTTAAGTTAGACCGGGTTTACTTTTCAGGACTTACTAAAAAAGACCTTGCCTTCGGACGCTGGAGGTTTTTAAACGAAGAAGAGGTTCGGATACTGAGGCATTTTGTGTAGCGGTTTAAAATTGACTTCTCCCACCTCACTCTTTCACAAACTTCCTCACCACTCGCTGCTTTTCATCTTGCAAAACCAGAAAATAAACTCCAGTGATCAAATCAGGCATATCCATAGCAATTATATTTTTGCCGGAGTGAGTGCTCATCAGATTTTGCCGCCAGCACAACCTGCCCATTACGTCGAATATAGAAATGTTCACCTGAGTTGGATACTCTGCTATAATTTCTATTGTATGATTCCCAATCAATAAAACACGCAGGGCTTCATTATCTCTTTTTTCTATTCTAGTGATTGGTGAAACCACAAAAAAGGTATCTAAGGTATCACTAAAGGCGATATTAAAACAGGTGTCTATAGGGGAGAATACAAAATTTCTAATGATAAATGTTTCATAAAAACCAGCAGATAGCTTACCTAATCGTACTGTATCAAAAACATAGGACTCTGTTTGAGAAAGACCAGGCTTCCAATAGCAACCTTCGTAAAGGATTGTATCATTTTGCACCGATAAATCACTTTTTTGCTTCCTAGCTCCGTACCATGGAAAACCAAGAACAAAGGATATTTCAACAGAGTCATTAACCGTTGGCGTGGAAGGAGTGATTTTAAAATCACTCAATACTTGCCCCTGTATGCTATTTGATGCTAAAACAAAAATCAGACATAGTGCTATAATAATGGGTTTCATATAAAGAGATTTAAAGTTTTACAAAACGAAGACATTTCGTTTCTGTTGGAGTGGTCACTGAGATAAAATAAATACCAGAATGTAAATGTTTGGTTTCAATGGGAATTGTTGATGATGTTGAAATCATACCTGAATATACCTTCCCAATATAGCTTCCGCTAACATTACTTATTTGGATAGTACAATAGGTAGCTTCATTAAACTTCAAGAAAGTCATATCGCTGCCAGGGTTTGGATAAAGACTCCGCCATTGTTGATGTTTAGCTTTCCAATAATAAAGAAAAGAGCAAGCATCACCAACAACCCATTTAAACTTCTTGTTGGTGACGTTCGGTATCATTGATTCTTTTGTCCCGTCGGGCAATACCATTAAGTTAAGAATGTTCGACCGCGATGCGGTCGTATGTTTATAGAGAACGATATGCTATAAACATACGACTCCAAAGGAGTCGAACGCAATTGCAGATTGAATAATGGTGTTGACGGGAAGGAGATGGTCAGGGTTTTTTGCATGGGATTCTTCAGCTATAAGCTGAATGCTTGGTAGGGGTGTAGGCAGAGCCTACACCCAGGGTGGACTCCTTTGTAGGTTCTTTTGCTCCACTTATGTTCTGGAAGAAAAACCCCGCGGAGACAGAAATCAAGGGGTCTGGCTAATTAGTTTTGTATCGTGTTACATAATTGGCCGGCAGGAGGCGCGAAGAACGAAAAGCCGCGTTTCGGCGCATTTTAACACCATTTGAATTGGAATAGCAGTTTTTATAATTGGAAAAAATTTTTTTCCAATTATAAAAACTGTTTTTCCAGTTAAAAAAATTGTTTTTCTAATTAGAACAGCGGCTATTCTAACCATATCAGCCGCTGTTCTAATTATATCCTCCGCGTTTCTAACCATATCAACCTCTGTTCTAATAATATTCTCCGCGCTTCTAACCATACAAGCCGCTGTTCTAATTATATCCCCCACGTTTCTAACCATATAAGCCGCTGTTCTAATTATATCCTCCACGTTTCTAACCATATAAGCCGCTGTTCTAATTATATCCTCCGCGTTTCTAACCATATCAGCCGCTGTTCTAATGATATCCTCCGCGCTTCTAACCATACAAGCCGCGTTCTTAATCACAAGAGCCGCATTCCTAATCTAAAGAAAGGAGTGTTCGGGAGTATTGATCCATGTAAGCGCTACATCAACCACCTAAAGGGTTATATCGGTTACATGGCCGGCTGATTCACTCCGCAAAGCCTACGTTGAGAATGAGAAAATTTTGGAAGTGTATCATGCCCAACGAAGGAGGCATCTTGTATTGGCTGTTGCCGCGAACTGCGAACCGTTAACCGTTCCCCCTTCTACCTAATCAGCATCACACTACCTTTCCTAAACACCGCGCGGTCATTGCCAAACAAATTCAATTTGGCTATATAGGTATATACTTCCGGAGGGGCTGGTTTGCCACGGTAGTTTCCATCCCACGGGAACTTGCCGTCATGCACCTTCTCGCCAAACCGATTGAAAATTTGAAAGGACACCACCTCTACTCCACTTTGAGTCTGGATATAAAAGTTGTCATTATTTCCATCGTTGTTAGGGGTGAATGCGTTTGGTATAAAGAAGTTATTCGGATAGATAATTCTTATCAGCGATGAGTCACTTCCCATACATCCTCCTATATAAATTTTCAACCCATAGTATTGGTCGCTGAGAGGCGATACCCATGGAGTGGTGCAGTTTTGACAAGAGATGTTTATTGCCGGATACCAAGTGAAAGAATCCACCGATCCGGATGCCAGATTGATGTCGGTATAAAGCATCACGCTATCACCGTATAAAATAGTAGTATCAGGATAAACAGACAGGTTAGGTATCTGAGTGATAGAAACCGTTATTGCATTACTGGTGCCGGTGCAGCCATTTGCATCGGTGACCTGTACTGAATATTGACCGGGCTGGCTGACACGAATAGAAGGGGTGGTAGCGCCATTACTCCATTTGTAGGAAGCATAGCTCCCTGTCACAAATAAATCAACGCTCTGGCCAGTGCAAAGACTGGTGGGACCACTTGAATCAATATTTGGGGTAGGGTTTGCACCGGAATAGACATAAGCCGTATCTTGACGGAAACAGTTGGCATCGGTAGCTTTGACTACATAAAAGAAGGTATCTACTGTTCCGGCAGGAACCGTCACCAGCGGATTGGCCGCAGAAGTGCTATTCATATATGATTGAACAGTCGGATCGGAACCTGTCCATAAAATAGTGGAGCCGTTAGAGGTAGGATTGCCACCAAGGGTAATTAATCCACCTTCACAAAGACTAAATGGACCACCGGCATCAGCCGGAGGGGCGGGAACAACTGTAACATCCAAACTGTTCGTTACCCAAAATTCGTTACAGGCATCGTAAATAGTACAGATTGCTGCGATGCTCTTTTCCGGATAAGCAGTAATGTCTGGTGAATTGGAAATAGTAGTAACCACCGTATCATACTTCCATTCATATCTATAAGGCGGAACCCCACAGTTGGGATGTGCGGTGAAAATGACTGGCTGACCCGCACAAACCTGCGTTCTGTCCTGGGTGATATTTCCTTCCACCTTGCAAGCCTCTACGGTCATCTGCCAAAGGTTTCCGCGAGCGCAGAGATAGCCACAAGCATCTCCGCAGATGGAGTCCTGATTCCTCAATGTAAAATTCAATTCATAGTCAGGGCATTGTGGTTGAAGACATCCCAGATAATTAGGCACCAAACTATTGACTCGTATGGAACGCGCCGAAGGCACCAAGATTGAATCGGTAGTACAAGTTCCGGTATATGGAGGCGCTGCCGGATTACAGGACAACAAGCCGGTTGTAGTCTTACAGGTGTCGCTTAAAACCTCCATCGTTACCTGACTGAAGGTACAGAAAGGAGCCGTAAGCGGTGGAACTCCACAGGTATTATCATAGGTAAGTTGATATTCTAAATCTACAAACACGTTCGTCAACTTACTTTTGCCGGGAACCACCACCGGTTGAGAAGTAGGAGGACTATTGAACATTTTATATTCGCAAAAGGCAGGTTTAGTGCTGAAGCCCATATTCGCAGTGATACCACCGGCTGTAGAGCGGAAACTACCTAGTTTTGTAATTCCGGAAACCACGGGGTCAATAGTCAAGGGATATAAATTTTCCTTATCGTTCAGCCAATCAATGGGGATAAACATCTGCAAGGTGAATTCATTATTGGGTTCACGTAACAGTTTATATTTTCCATGCATTCCCCAGGCTTTTGCATCAATGAAAACCGGTTTTTCGTAAGTAATCAATGCTTCACCCGCTGGGTTAGTGATCGTATAGTTCCCCTTAAAATATTCTCCCCCATTCAGTCTTTCCCCGTCCGGAGATTCTATTATAGCATATCCAACAGGAAGAGTAAAGTGATCTTCAATCACCATCCACCCTTTGGAGATAGGAAGTGATAAAGGAGCCGGGATCACATAGTTTGCCTTTATTTCTCCGGTAGTGAAAATCAATTCCAGATTGACCCCCTGCCAAATATCTTTAACCTGAGCTCCCTCCTCTCCTACTGTATAACGGTCATATTTACCCGGCTCTGGTTTCGTGTAAGCATCGTTCTCATTATAAAAATACATGACCGGTTCCCGGTTGAACTCAAACTCAAATTCATCCACACGAAGAGAAGTGGATTTTTTGTTTACATCAAACTTGGTTGGTACCGGTTGGTTCTCAGCAGTATAAACTCCTTGCTGCGAAGTGGGGCGAAGACGCTTGTCAATAGTTCTCCAAATATCGTTTTCACTTCTCTTATAATGTAGTGGGAGAAAAGATTTTTGAGAAAATGTATGATTGGGTTTATCCGGGTTAATAAACTGTCTGGAATCTACCGTTCTTTCATCTATCAACTCTGCACAGGTAACACACTGCGCATTGAAAGGAAGTATCCCAAATTCGGGATGCTGTTGAGCCTCGGGAGATGATCTTTTAATGCTCTCTTCGGATATTATCTTCTCATCTTGGCGAAAGGATTGGAAGTTATGATTCTTCACTCGCATTTGCTGGGCAACCAAGGCCAAGGGGAACAGCAATACTATAAATACGTAAATGTTCTTTTTCATAAAGCGGACAAATATAAAAGTTTGAGCGGTTTGATAAACCAGCGACCGGAAAGACGGAGAATTACAGCAAAACGTTTGCTGCGGTGCAGAAAATTATCTTAAAACAAAGGTATTCAGCACCCGAAGCACATACTCCTTGAACTTCATAGCCTCCTCAGCTTCATAGGTGGAGTCGCGATATTGGAAGGTAATGTTTATCATATAAGCAGCTTTTCTCTTTTCAGAATAGGCCACCAAATAATAATTCGTAAAATTGGATGCCTTGGCTCGGCGATAATATCTGGTATGATAAAACGTAGCTGTTTCGCCACTGGCAATAACCAGCGAATCGCGGCTATAGTTAAAATTACCCGAGGTCACCCTATCAGGATAGGAAGTCATTTCTGTTAAAATATAATCTTCTGCCTGCCGGATATTGGCGCACTCAAACTTGCGAAGCGTCATGACTGCTGTAACAGGCGTATTATTATAAACTAAGGGAAGCGACACTTCTGAAAACTCATAGCGCTGGTCTTTGCTTCCGGCGTTCAGATAAGGCGTGTTGCGCCACCTTTCGGGAACATCCAGCGTAAACTCGGTAGTCTGTATTTTCTTGGTGGAACGAAATACCATCGTATCCAACTGTGCTGAAAGCAAAACCGGAAGCGATAAGAATAAAAAAAGCGTGTACTTGCACATAAATTCTACTGTGACAAAGATAGAACGAATCAGGGACAAATGCCTTCGTAGCCTGCCAAAAAAGGTCAAAACTTCTTCACAGAAAAAATTTGATTGTAGCATTCTCTATTACACGACCAATAAAAAAGGGCGACAACTTTCGCTATCGCCCGCGCTTCTTGCCGACTCTCTTTCGGTAGCCGACAAGATGGTTTGGCACCGTTGCAAATATAATCAAAGACTTTCTATTCCGTTCATTACACCAACCCCAAAGCCGCTCATCACCTTTTTTGTTATCTTTGCGCTCAAGATTCACAAACAATCCTTCCTCTGTCGGCTTTCGCCATTAAAAAATCATATTCACATTTCTCTCATCCATGCCTTTCGGGCTTTACCTGCTTTCATACGGGCTTTTTAAAAACAAATATTCATAAACATGACATTCGATAATTTACAACTCATTGAGCCTATTCTCCGGGCTTTAAAAACAGAAGGATACACTAAACCTACTCCTATTCAGGAAGAAGCGATTCCGGTAGTATTAAAAGGTAGAGACATTCTGGCCTGTGCCCAAACCGGTACCGGCAAGACTGCCGCTTTCGCCATCCCTATATTGCAATTGCTTCACGGAGCTCAGGCACACGAAAAGGGACCCAAAACTATCAAGGCTCTTATCCTCACTCCTACCCGCGAACTGGCGGTGCAGATTTCTGACAGCTTTCATTCCTACGGCAAGCATACCGGCTTGAAACATACGGTGGTCTATGGTGGCGTTTCGCAATTTGGACAAACCGAAGCGCTGAAACGCGGCGTGGATATCCTGATTGCCACACCGGGCCGTTTGCTCGATTTGATGAACCAGCGTTTCATTCACCTGCAACACATTAAAATGTTTGTATTGGATGAAGCCGACCGCATGCTCGACATGGGTTTCATCAACGATGTGAAAAAGGTGATTTCTAAATTGCCTAACAAAAGACAAACTCTTTTCTTCTCGGCCACCATGCCGCCGGTCATCTTGAAACTGGCAGACTCTATTTTGTTTGAACCGGTGAACGTAGAAATCACACCTCCTTCATCAACGGTGGACGCTATCAAGCAATCGCTCTATCAGGTATCTAAAAGCGATAAGCGCGACTTGTTACTTCACTTATTAAAGGACAAATCCATTGCCAGTGTGTTGGTATTTACCCGAACCAAACACGGAGCCGATAAAATTACCAGAGAACTGGTGAAGCAAGGCATTCAAGCCGCTGCTATTCACGGCAACAAATCGCAGAATGCTCGTCAAACAGCTTTGAATAATTTCAAGGCAGGCAAGCTGCGCGTGTTGGTAGCAACTGACATTGCCGCACGCGGCATTGACGTAGATAATCTTTCACACGTGATCAACTATGAACTGCCGAACGTGCCAGAAACTTATATACACCGGATCGGAAGAACCGGTCGTGCGGGGTTGAGCGGTATCGCCATTTCGTTTTGCGATGCAGAAGAGAGATCAGAATTGAAAGACATTCACAAACTCATTGGAAAAACTATTCCGCTTGTTGAGGAACACCCTTTCCCCATGCACTTCAGCGAATTCAATGTTAAAAAGGAAGCTCCGAAAAAGAATTTTAACCGGAGCAGTCATTCCAATTCCAACAAACCAAAATCTTCCGGTCCTTCTCAAAAAGGAGGCGGCACCAGTGGCGGCGGCGGCGGTGGAAAAAAATGGTGGAATAAAGGTTCGGCTAGTAAAAAGGGCTGATTCGATATATTTTTTAACATAGGTGAACGTTTATCTTTTTCATCTAACGGATATTTACATCAACTTTGTAGTTCATAAATGATGATGATGTTCAGAAAAACGCTGATTGTATGTTGCTTGACGGTTGCTGCGTGGAGCGCCTCGGCTTCGCAGCTCTTGCTGCCGATGGATGCCGCACAGACCAATCACCTGAAGGCTTATGGCATTGCTTTTTGGTCGCTGAAACAAACCATCACGGTGGATTGGCTATTGAATTATCGCGGTGGAAGTTTTGCTATTCCCTATAATAAGGCTATTGAAACCGAATGTAAAATTCGCGGGGTGAGTTATGAGGTGATTGCAGATGGCCAATACAACGCCATTCTTGCCGAAATCGCCGACCCCGAACAGAACATGGATGTGATGAAATTGGAGAAGCCACCCAAGGTGGCGGTCTATTCACCCAAGAATAAACTTCCCTGGGATGATGCCGTGACGATGGTCTTGACCTATGCCGAAATTCCTTACGATCTGGTTTATGATGATGATGTCTTGGACGGCAAATTGATGCTCTATGATTGGCTGCACCTGCACCACGAAGACTTCACCGGTCAATACGGAAAGTTCTATGCACAGTTCGCCAATGCCCCTTGGTATGTGGAGGATGTTCAATTGCAGGAAGCCACAGCCAAGCGTCGCGGCTTTGCCAAAGTATCGCAGTTGAAACTGGCCGTTGCCAACCAAATACGCACCTTTGTTTTTGGTGGTGGTTTTATGTTTGCCATGTGCAGCGCTACCGATTCTTATGACATTGCGCTGGCCGCAGCCGGTACCGACATTTGCGACGTGATGTTTGACCACGACCCACCAGACCCAAATGCACAGGACAAACTGGACTATTCACAGTGTTTCGCTTTTGAAAATTGGAAGTTGCACCCCAACCCCTATGAATATGAATACAGCGACATTGACGCGACTCAATATCGCATGGTGCAAAAAGATCTGGACTATTTCACCCTCTTCGATTTCAGCGCCAAGTGGGACCCGATTCCCACTATGCTTTGTCAGAATCACACCAAAACGGTGAAAGGCTTTATGGGACAGACCACGGCCTTCCGCAAACAGTTTATCAAAAGCAGTGTGTTGATTATGGGCCAAAACAAAGCAGCCAACGAAGCGCGTTATATTCATGGAGAATATGGCAAAGGGCTTTGGACTTGGTATGGCGGCCACGACCCGGAAGATTATCAGCACTTAGTCGGCGACCCGCCAACAAATCTCGATCTGCACCCTAACTCACCGGGCTATCGCTTGATTTTGAATAATGTACTTTTCCCTGCGGCGAGGAAGAAGAAGCAGAAGACGTAGGGAGGTTGGCGGTTCGCAGTTAGCTGTTGGACTAAGCTGACTCTGTTAGATATCTAATGTTGAATTTCCTCTAAAACAAAAACATCCCTTTCTTTCATATCAGCGAAACGGCTTGCTGTAAAATTCTTTCCCGAAGAGAGGGCTTGATGGCTGAGAATTCTACCAAATCTACTTTTCGTTTCAACTTCTTCGCCAGTGCCTGTTCCATGCGAAGCATGTCAAAAAGCGTAAACCCGCTCTCCGGTTCAATCAATATATCAATATCGCTGCTCGAATCCTCATCACCTCTACCAAATGAACCAAAAAGCGATGCTTGTTTCAATGGATATTGCTTTAGCAAATTGATTAACTGCAATTGAAATTGCTTACTCATTATGCTGAAATAAGGAATAAAATCTGGTCATGGATAATTACTACCCCCACATTTCCGCTACAATCACTACCGGGCCCATTGGCCCTTTGTTGCGGCGGCCATGGGCCTGAACGCTGACAAAATATTTCTTTCCCGATTCCAGCCCATCTAATGTCAAACTAGATTTTGAGGAATGAAATTTGCGTAGAACAACTTTGGGCTGGTCAAAGTCATAAAGGAAAATAGTATACCATTTAGCTTTGGTAATCGGCGTCCATTTTAACTTCACCAAACCATATTGATTGATTTTGGTTTTGCGATAAATAAGAGGACGCTCAGTGATAGTGACTACCTTATTTCTGGTATTCAAATCATATCCACTACTCAAAATAATGTTTGGGTCACCCTTAGAAACACAGGTAATGTAGTGCGAAAGATTTGTAAAGTCCTTCGCCACTTGCTTATGGGCTGTGTTGCGCTTGCTAATCGAAATTTTACTGCCATCTTCTTTGCTCAAGGCCTCTCTTAACGATAGTACGGACAGCACCAGTGCATCCCTCGACGGAATGATTCCGGGGAAGTTTGGATTATTAGCCATTCGCTTCGAAACCTTATTGGCTTTGAAATACACCTCAATGGCATTCTTGTTTCTCAGGTCTGTTTTTGCAAAATAGTTCATATTCTACTTTGTACGATACCGGAATAAAAAAGGTTTCATCTACGATGAACTCTTTCTATTATAAGCCTGTCAGGATTCGTCATAAGCCATCAGAAAAGGATTAAAGAAATGACGAAAAGCATGATTATAATTCACAAATAGAAACACAAACTGGCGCAAGTTGTTTCGCTAATTGCAATATAGAAACACAGGTGGAAACAAACTATTGATACTATGCGGCGAAGTGTATTTCTAATGGCAAAATAGAAACACAAAAAATGGCAAGGCATATTTCTGATTTTAAATTAGAATCATAAGCTGACATAATGTGTGATTCTATTTCAACGAAAGAAACATAAGCAAGGGCAAGGTATCTTTCTATTTGCGAAATATAAACACAGGTAGCGGCAATCTGAGGACAGAAAGAAGCATCCGCAGAGGGAAAAGCGGGAATCCATCATTAAAACCGATGAATTTATGATAACAATGCCCCTAATAATTGCAATCTAGCTGTTTTCCAATCTGCCCCTCTCCCACTTCAACACATAAACACCTCAATGCATCCGCACATTCTATATTCAGCATTTAAGCATATATTTACATAAAGACACGATGTGAAGAGATGGATTAAGCTCTAAACAGATTAATCAATACCCAAGCACCGAAATTCTTTCGGTGCGAATGGCTTTGCCGGTTTGTAGGCGAAGCAGATAAATACCGGAAGGCAGGTTGCCAATGCTTAAAGGCAGTTGATGACTACCCGAAGGCAATTCACGATTCATTTGTGTAATCAATGTACCGTTGATATTGAAAAGTGAAATCGTGGCATCTGCCCTTTCAGCCATTTCCAGTTGAACGGTGATGGTACCATGAACCCGTAAAGGATTCGGGAATACTTTCATGCTGATGCCTGATTCCGTTTCATCTTCCAGTGAATTATAAAGGAAGGTCTGTATGGACGAACAGCCTTTGGCATCCGTCACTGTTACGGAGTAATTGCCATAAGGAACGTTGTTATTAAACTGCCCAATGAAACCATTGCTCCAGGCAAAAGTATAGGGAACGGTGCCTCCGGTGGGTAGTGCCAATATAGAATTGTTACCGGTGTTGAAGTGAACGTTGAAAGGCGGTGGCGCGACCACCGAGACGAGCTGTACGGTTTCAATCCCGTTATTATCTACCATAGTAACGAAATAATTTCCCCGGCTCAATCCATAGGCGATAGAGTCCTGCGTTCCGTCGGCCCATTGATAGGAAAATGGCGGAGTGCCGGAGGTAGGTGTGATGACCGCATAACCATCCATGCCATTGGCACAGCTCGGACTGTTGACCGTGACGGTTGCCCGGTTGATAGAGGTGTGAATGTTTTGATAGGGAGCCGTAGAGCCGCAGGTGTTTCCAAAAGAAATAGCTTTGACAAAAAAGCGGTATTTCTTATCGGCAGCCAATGCACCGGTAACAAAAACAGTATCTGTGATGATGGTGTCGCTCACCACCAATGAAGAGGAAGCACTTTGCAAACGCAGTTGATAAAACCAAGCATTGTCCACCGCTTTCCATTTAAAAACCGTGTTGGCGCTGTTCACACTCACCTCGCCGTCCAAAGGATAAATCATCTCAACGGTTGATGGGGTGTTTAGGTTGGGAGGCACAGTATTCAAGAGATAGGAACGCTCGTTGGTTAGCACCCGATTCATTTCAGCAATTTGCATCGGACTGAAACGACTGACACAGTAGTCTGAAAAATAACTCATAATCAATGTCGGGTCAATCACCGTTCGGTATAAATCGCCGTTCGGGTCTGTTTGATTCCCGATATATGGACAGGCTGTGCGGGCGTCTAAAAAATCGGCAGGGGTATCGCAGAACCGGTCGCCGGCAAAGGTGCAGTTGGAGCCGTTCACCAATTCAACGCCCAGTCCGGTTTCAAAGGTGTGCAACAAACCGAGATAGTGGCCCATCTCATGAGCAAAGGTGGTCTCTTTGGCCCCGAGGCATGATTTATTCAAAAACAATCCGCCGCCCGCGCTGCCGCTAGACCCCGGAAAGGTGGCAAAACCACAAAGCCCCGGCAGATTTCCGTTGATATATACATTGCAAACGTTCGACCGGTTGTATTTGCTGAAAGCATCCCAACCCAGCGAACCATCTTGATATTCCCACAGATTGGTATCGCTAATTGTGTCAATGCCTTGAATGAAAAATCCGATATCGAACTGATTGTATAGCGAATTCATTTCACAGTGTTCGGTGAAAATCTCTCTGAGACTTACTCCACCGGTGCCATCGGTTTTGGTAATAATGTGGTACCGGATGGGTATCCAGCGAATGGTTCCGCGGTTGGATAAATAGGATTGGTAATTGCTTCGGTCCTGAGCAGAATAGTCGCGCAGAAATCTTTCAGAAGGAGCAGAACCGCACCAACCGGATTGAGCAGACAATGTTGAAAACGAAAGTAATAGGCTAAAGATCAGAAAATTCTTCATGCAATAAAATTAGTTACCCACCAATAGTCAACAAAGATAATGAAAGGATTTCCATCAAAAAATAGATGCTGTTAAAAAGTCAAATCTGGATAAAGCGCTCTATTGAACGAGTGTGAACTTTTCTGTTTTATTGGTTTTGCTTGAAGAAAAGCGAACAAAATAAAGACCGGAGGAAAGCGACTGGATGTTGATGGGAAGATTGGTAACTCCCGAATTAAATTCTCTACGAAACTCTTGCATCAATTCGCCGTGTATATTCATAACCAATACCACACCATTGGTGCGTTCATTCAATTCCACCTGTATGTTCATGTTCTGAACTCGCGCTGCCGGATTCGGAAATATCTTCAATCCCACTTTTGTTTCGGTTTGAACGCCGATGGAAGTATATGAAAACTCCTCTACCTTCATGCATCCTTTAGCGTCGGTGACCGTCACCGTATAATCTCCAAATTCGGGATAGTTGTTGAATTGATTCTTCACGCCGTTGCTCCATGAAAAGGAATAAGGAGGGGTTCCACCCGAAGGCCAAGCGACGAGATTATTAGTACTGGCTTCTATTCTAATTGAAATGGTTTGAGGAGGAATCATTTGAATTAGTTCTGAAACTTCATTGCCCAATCGGTCCGATACGGTTACATAATAGTCGCCTGCCGAAAGATTGGTCAGCAGAGAATCCTCAGCACCATGTGCCCATTGAAATGCGAAAGGTGGTTCACCGCTTATCGGAGTGATGATTACGGTATCCACCGGTGCATCGGAACAAACCGGTGGAATAATTTTTACATCTAACTTAATGCTGGAAGTTTGGATGTAGCGGTAGGATGCAGGATTGCCACAAGTATTACCAAATGAAACGGGCTTGGCATAGTACTTGTACTTTTTGTTGGGATGAATGTTGCCGACATAAACAAAAGTGTCAGCGACTACGGTGTCCACCAATACATCGCGGGATACGGCGCTATTTATTGCAAAGCGGTAATACGTAGCACCCGGCACTGCATGCCATTTGAAAGTAAGATGCGAACTATTCACCATCGTATTGCCTGCCACCGGATTGATAAATACGGCAGTATCTGGAGCACTCAAATCAGGCGGAGTGTTCGTCAATAAATAAGATCGGGTTCCGGTTAGAATCGTGGTCATTTGCCCCTTCTGCATCGTACTGAACCGGTTTTGACAAGCATCGTTGAAGTAGCTCATATAGAGCGAAGGATCTATCACCGTTCGGTATAGATCACCATTAGGATCCGTTTTATTACCGGTATAGGGACAAGGAATCCGTTGATCCAAGAAATCTGCGGGAGTGTCGCAGTATAAATCACCGGTGAAGGAACAATTGGTGCCATTCACAAATTCTTTTCCGAAGGTGGTTTCAAAGGTGTGCATCAATCCTAAATAATGACCCATTTCATGCGGATAGGTAGTTTTATCGGCACCGATACAGTTTCGATGCAAAAATATCCCCCCACCGGTCGGATTGGTGAAAGGGAAAGTGGCAAAGCCACACAGTCCCGGCATATTGCCGTTGATATAGACATTGATGACATCCGGCTTGTTGTATATTCCATAAGTCGTATTTCCAAGTGCCGGGTCTTCATAATTCCAGAGATAGGTGTCGGGCACAGTATCAATTCCCTGAATATAGAAACCGATATTGAAAGCAAGAAATATTTTGTTCAATTCGCAATGCCCATCGAAAATATCTTTCCAAGGGCCGCCGCAGGTTCCGTCGTCCCGTGTAATAATATGATACCAAACCGGCGCCCAAGAAATATCGTCTCGGTGAGAAAGCGTCGAAAGGTTTCGGGTTATATCTTGTTTGGAATATCCGTCGTAATCCTGCGAACTGACCATCGCTCCACACCAAAAGGGCACGGACAATCCTTCACCATAAAAGCAGGGAGTAGTCGTTTGTGCAAAAATGGAAAGGGAGGAGAGAATACAGAGTGCTGTAAAAATATTCTTCATCTTAATTTTTTCTGTCGGCTAAGTAACAAAAACCATTCGGGATTAGAAATGGCTAATGACCACCATCTTTGAATCGTGCAAAACTCATTTGCATGTAAATCATTTTCGTTTAGGTTTGCAACTCCTTAAAAAAAGAAAAAAATGAAATTAACAGTAGTAGGTGCAGGTGCGGTAGGAGCTTCCGTAGCAGATAATATATCCAGAAGAGAACTTTGTCAGGAGCTTATTTTGTTGGACATTAAAGAAGGACTGGCCGAAGGCAAGGCAATGGATATGAGCCAGGCGGCTACGATTCTTGGATTAGACACCAAGGTTATTGGCTGTACTAATGATTACGCTCGGACTGCAGGAAGTGAAGTAGTAGTGATTACTTCAGGCATTCCTCGTAAGCCCGGCATGAGTCGTGAAGAATTGATTGGCACTAATGCCTCGATAGTGAAAGGCGTGGCAGATAACATTTTGAAACATTCACCAAATGCCATTATTGTGGTTATCAGCAACCCGATGGATACGATGACTTACCTAGCACTCAAATCTACTGGTCTGCCCAAAAACCAGGTAATAGGAATGGGAGGAATTTTGGACAGTGCAAGATTTAAATTTTATCTCAGCCAAAAACTCGCCTGCTCTCCAAGCGATCTTCAAGCAGTTGTCTTAGGAGGACACGGTGACACCACCATGATTCCGATGACAGGATTGGCTTCTTTAAATTCTCATTTAGTCAGCAATCTACTTTCTAAAGAAGATTTGTCAAAAGTCGCTGCCGACACCATGGTGGGTGGAGCTACGTTGACAAAACTAATAGGCACTTCGGCTTGGTATGCTCCCGGCGCAGCAGGGGCTGTTTTGGTAGAAAGCATTGTACGCGATAAGAAGAAAGTATTTACTTGTTGCGTATTGTTGGAAGGAGAATACGGTCAGAAGGACATCTGCATGGGTGTTCCGGTTGTAATCGGAAAATCAGGTTGGGAAAAAATTATCGAATACAAGCTTTCTAAAGAGGAAACAGAAAGTTTTGCAAAGAGTGCAGATGCCGTGCGCAACATGAATAGTGTACTCAGCACCTTGAGTATGTAAACCTAATTAATTTGCTATCCGCAGATTATTGCCAAAAGGAATTACCTTTTTCTGAGTAGGACCGTGTGTTCCGGTGCTTGCGGCCTCGGGTGCTTCTAAGGAATGAAACGTAATCTCTGCTGAAACCATTTTCTTATTAAATTCATAAGTTGGCTTGTCTTTTCTTGATAGCTGAAATATGTGGTCCAAGCCTGTCCATGTAGTGAACCACGCAATCGGCTCCAGAACCATAGGAATGTGGTTGATATATCGGATGTGTTCAACACTCGTTGACAAAAAAACGAGGGCAATAGAGAGCGCAAATCCTCCACTGGTCATGAAATATCCCTTGTTGCGGAGGGCAATCATCTCTTCCTGAATCCCCACCGCTATCCGATTAAAGTGAATCCGAATATTTTCCATGATGATAGCCTCCGTGGATAAATCACGCTGATTGTCCATCAATCGAAAAGTGAATTTGACATCTGACTTAGGCTGATTAACCACCATTTTCCTGACTTCGGTCAGGAAATCTGTAGAGAGCACCCTTTCGCTATAAGTGCGCGAATCAAAATCCGAGAAAACATCATCATACTTATCAATCCAGATGCTTATTTCCGAACTGTTTGATTGGTCATTATTCTCTGATTCCATGGGGTTCCTACCTGTCTTTTATACTGGATGATTTCTTCTTTATATTCTATACGGGCATTTGTATTATAAGTTACACAGTTTGTAATTATCACGAAAGCCGAGTAAACAAGCGGCTATTTCCTCTTCGCTAAGTTGTACCTGATATAGGTCAGTCTTAATATAGAATAGACTACTAAGTAGTACAATCCACCCTAAGTATTCATGAAAAAGGAGGGTTTATGCACTTTGGCCTAATAATTGCCATTTAAGTCCATAATAAAAAAATATCAGGATGGATCCAATAGTCGCTTTAATAGGGATAGCAATCTTACTCGGTGTTTACCAGATTTTTTTTGTAAAAGATCTGGATAAGCTAGATAACAAAGGAAACCCTCTTTTCAAAAAGGAGAAGTAATCTTCCTTCTCCTCTAGATATCCTACTCTAATCATTACAAATCATGCATCGTGTGTTTCCACTTGATGTTGCAGCCAATGCTAGGTCGCTGATCGGGTGAAAGAGGCTTGCCGGACAATACGTTATCAAGAGCTTTTCGAATATCATAGCCGGTGACTGGCAATCCGTTTGAAGGCCGGGAATCGTCCAACTGTCCACGGTAGACTAATTTCATATCTCCATCAAATAAATAAAAGTCAGGAGTACAGGCGGCATCATAGGCCTTAGCCACTTCTTGTGACTTATCATATAGATATGGGAAAGGGTATTTTAAAGCAAGTGCTGTTTCCTTCATCCGGTCTGGGGAATCATCAGGATAAGCCTCCGCATCATTGGAACTAATGGCAATGAACTTCACTCCTTTCGGCATATAATCATGTGCCAGTTTCACTAATTGCTCATTCACATGCTTTACATAGGGGCAGTGATTACTGATAAACAGGACCAATGTTGCTTTATCTGATTGTAATTCTTTCAGCGTAAAAGTCTTGCCGGATACCGTATCGGGCAAACTAAAGTCGGGGGCATTTGTCCCCAGAGGAATCATGTTTGAAGGAGTGCGAGCCATAAAATATTTTTTATTTCGTAAGAGTAACGAAATTAAAGATTTAGAGTTAATGAGCTAAATAAGTCACCCCATCGTTCTCATGCTCCAAGCCTCCGGTCTGTCAGCAAACCATTTTTTAACCGTTTCCCAGGTACTGTCAAATAAGGGAGAGTTGCGGTAAGCCTCCAAGCTGGCTTCGTCTTTCCATTTGCTGTAAGTAAAAAAGACATTAGGCGTATTAATGTCGCGCAACAAATCCACACCGGCGCAGCCTTCTGAGGCAGCGATAAAACTTTTCCTGCGATTAAATTCTGCAATAAAGTCATCAGCCTTCCCTTCGGCGAAAGTCATTTTTACAATTCGGATGAGCATAGATTTAATTTATCGGGCCATGATAAGAATAGGCGAATCTACTTTCAATCCCAAAAGATTCTCCGCCTTGCCTTTGTTGATTGCTACTTCCAAATAGCCGGTAGCATTGAAAAAACAAACCAGTTCGCCTTCTTCTACGTCGGCGTATTGGGTGCTGAGGTCATTCGTACTACCGGTTCCGCTTACCTGAATCGTAAAGGGTCTTAACGCTATAAACTGTTCTAAAATCGTGCGCGTGATATTGACTACCGCATTGCCGAAATGGTCTATATAAATCACTGTCCCGCGAATTTGACCGGAAGAAGTAATCGGTTGAAGCAACCGAAGATTCTGAGATTCGGTAATCAGGTGTGCAAAGTCTGAGGGTTTATATTCCGTCAAAAGCAGGTTCACCACTTTGGCAATCGCTTCCTCCACAATCAGGCTGTTGTTTTCCATTAGCTCCTCATTGACGAGATAGGTTTGGTGTGGAGTCTTTTCAAAAGCAATAGACAGCAAACCATTGTCAAAGGTGATAATATAATGACCATTCACGAATGCCAGCAACAAGCGATTTCGAGCATCGGTGGAGTTTACATGAACGATATGAATCGTCCCTTCGGGGAAATATCTGTAGGATTGACTAATTGTAAAAGCCGCTTCTTTGATATTGAAAGGAGCAATAGCATGAGTAACATCCACCATCGCTACCTCCCCCGCGTGGGACATAATCGCGCCCTTGAGCGCCGCGAGATAAAAATCTCGCGTGCCTAAATCTGAGGTGAGCGTAAGTAGCGCCATGAAATATTTCTAGTCGCAACAAAGGTGAACGAAAAATTCAGGCCGGGTAACCCAGTTGGTGGACAAAAGTGTGGATAGATATAGTTTGCTATACAGTCGGGCTGATTACCTTTGGGCATACAAAAAACATAAAGATTTGACAGAAATAACGATTAACATTGAAGGAATAGACTCGATTGATTTTTTCGGTGTCAATAATTCCCGATTCAACTTCATCAAGAAAAGCTTCCCCACGCTCCGAATGGTTTCGCGAGGCAACACTATCAAAGCCGAAGGCGCCGAGACCGATATCGCTACGTTCAAGCAAAAAGTAGAGCGCATGGTGGATCATATTGAGCGCTATGGCAAGTTGAATGAAGATAATATCGAAAACATCATCCAGACCGAAGGCGATAAAAAAGAGAAAATGGAAAAGGATTCATCTGGTATCATCGTTCATGGAAACGGAGGGCTGGTGGTGCGGGCGCGGACCGATAACCAGTTGCAGATGGTGAAGGAAAGCGAGAAGAACGATATTGTTTTCGCTATCGGGCCTGCCGGTACGGGCAAAACCTATACCGCTGTGGCGCTGGCCGTAAGAGCTTTGAAAGAAAAAAACGTCAAGAAGATTATCCTTACCCGTCCGGCTGTTGAGGCCGGAGAAAGCCTCGGCTTTCTTCCCGGTGATTTGAAAGAAAAATAGACCCCTATCTGCGTCCGCTGTACGATGCCTTGGATGATATGATTCCGCCAGATAAGTTGACATACTATATGGAAAACCGGGTGATTGAAGTAGCGCCGCTCGCCTTCATGCGCGGCAGAACGCTCGACTATTCTTTCATCCTTTTGGATGAAGCGCAGAACTGTACCGACATGCAGTTGAAAATGTTCCTGACCAGAATTGGTGCCAACTCTAAATGTATCATCACCGGCGACCCAACACAGATTGATTTACCTCCTAAAGTAAAATCTGGTTTGCTCACCGCGTTGCGGATTCTTCAACCCATTGAAGGAATCTCCACCGTGCAATTGAACGAAAGCGATGTGGTGCGTCACCGCCTTGTAAAAGAAATTATTAAAGCCTACGAAAAACTGAATGAAACCAGAGAGATTGACAATGCCACCCCTACAACACACTAATTTTCGTTTTCCGGGACAAACCAATGTTTATCACGGCAAAGTTCGAGATGTATATACCATTTCGGAAAAACTGGTAATCATCGCCACCGATCGCATCTCGGCCTTCGACCATATTCTGCCAAAAGCCATTCCGCACAAAGGCGCGGTGCTGAACCAGATTGCCCAACACTTTTTAAAAGCCACCGAAGATATTGTTCCTAACTGGCTCTTGGCCGTTCCTCATCCCAATGTATCGGTGGGCAAAACCTGCGAACCGGTGCGGATTGAAATGGTGATTCGCGGATACCTGGCCGGTCATGCGGCGCGCGAATACAAGGCCGGAAAGAGAATGCTCTGCGGCGTGGTGCTGCCCGAAGGGCTGAAAGAAAACGATCCACTCCCCTCTCCTATCATCACCCCATCCACCAAAGCCGTGGAAGGTCATGATGAAGATATTTCGCGAGCGGATATTTTGAAGCGACAACTTGTGCCGGAAGATGTTTACACGCAAATGGAACAATACACTTACGCGCTCTTCAAACGCGGGCAAGAGATGGCCAACCAGCGGGGTTTGATTCTGGTAGATACCAAATATGAATTCGGCATCTCCGAAGGCAAAGTCATGTTGATTGACGAAATCCATACGCCCGATTCTTCCCGCTATTTCTATCTCGAAGGCTATGAAGAACGGCAGCAAAAAGGCGAGCCGCAAAAACAACTGAGCAAAGAGTTTGTGCGCGAATGGCTGATGGAAAATGGTTTTCAGGGCAAGGACGGACAAACCATGCCCACCATGCCCGATGAATTTGTGGCCACCATCACCAACCGCTACATCGAACTATACGAAACCATCACCGGCAAGGAATTTATCCGCTATTCATCTCCCGATATTTTGAAGGAGATAGAAGATAGCGTGGTGAAGTATTTGGCCTGAAAACCAGATTGACAATCCTAAAAACAAAAAAGGCGCTCCCGGTTAGGGATGCGCCTTTTAATGCGGAATGAAAAAATTACTGGTTCAAAATCCAGATAGCCACCGGTGCGGTGTACCCGTCATATCCTGCGTGGCTAAGTGTGGCCACACGAAAGAAGTAACGCTCTCCGGGATTCAGGCCGCTGACAGAAGCAGAAGTCTTTTCAGACTCCGTATAGCCGGGCCATACCGGGTTTTCCAGATCCTGAGTCCACTGAACAAGGTAGCCTGAGTTCTTCAGCACCTTCTTCCACTTCAGATTAAGTTTGCCGAGCGTTTTCGTGTTTGAAATCACGAGACCGGTTGGCGAAGGAAGAAACCCGATATTAGTTTTTGGATTGTTCGGCTCCATACCGCTGCTGGCAGCGATAGCTATATCTCCCGCAGAAGTGAAGTCCGCATAGAACTGCTTTCTGATATTAGAAACAAACTCACCAAAAGTTTTACGCTGAAACTAAACCTGCCTGACGTGGATGATCAGTTGGCAGCAGATATAGAAACCATACTTTCCAAATATCCCGGCAAAACAAAACTCCGCTTCAAATTCCTCGATTATGATGAAGGACTGGAAGTGAGCCTAAACGCATCTTCCAAAAGCATTGAATTGAGCAATGAACTGCTCAAAGAGTTGGACCAGAAGCATATTGGGTATAGTTTGAATTAGGTTTTAGATTTCTTGCTGAGTCGCTAAGTTGCGAAACGGCAATTAAGACGGTACCTCCTTCATAGATAAATACCAATGCCCTCTATGCTAATTAGCAAGAACCCTTATGCTATATAGCAGGACATCTGATGCTAATTAGCAATGCCCCCTATGCTATATAACAGTACATCTGATGTTAATTAGCATTGCCACCCATGCTATATAGCATGGCACAAGATGATAACTAGCAATAACCCTCCTGCTATATATCAGGGCATGAATTACTAATTAGCAATGGCATCATGGCTATATATCAATAGCATCGTTGTTATTTATCATGGCTTTATCTGTTGGTAGCATTAAAGGAAACGCAATATGAAGTGCTGAAATTTCACTGAAATGAGGGAATGAATACTACCTAATCTGTTTAAGATGCAATTGCAGCATCAAAAAAATGACATTAAAATGACAAAACATCTGCAATATCTGGAGGGTGTTCGCGTATATTATGGTATGGGCCGGTAGATAGCAACCCGGCAAACGATTAAACAGAGGATTCATGAAACATCAGAACAGCTAAAAATCAACGATTCATCCCGCAAAACGGGAAATCAAAGACGGGTTTATTCCTTTTCCTTTCTGATATAGAGAGGAGGGGAGCAGGCACCACGAAACAACAGCCTTGATGTCTTTATTGTTTGTTCTTTTTTAAAATTTAATCGTTATGAAAACTCAAAGTACCCGTTCGCGCAAACTGAAACGCGGACCCAATCATCATCGTGTAAATCGTTTCCGCAACCAGCGCAGACCTTTATTATTTGTCACCCATCCTTTATTCATTTTGGTGACTCTTACCTACAATTTCCGGGCATTGACTACCGCTGAAAAGGTCTTGGCGCGTTTGCGATTGCACATTTTAATGCTGACCGGAAATGTCCATTTCCCTATCGTATCGCCAAGTTTAGCCGCCTTGCAAGCAAAGGCAGATCAGTTGGAAGGATTGATTGATAGCGCCAAAAGTGGCGATCATTTGATTATATTAAAACGCAATGGAGTGATGAAAGAGGCTATTGAATTAATCAGGCTGCTGGGTTACGACATTCAGAAAAAAAGCGACGGCAACGCAGAAAAAATTATCAGTGCTGGTTTTACCATTCGCAAGGAGCGAAATTCCTCTGCCTTATGTGCTAAGGTGCTGATAAAAAAGGTGAGGGCGCTTCTTTCGGCCAAGATTCATTTGGAATGGGAACGGGTGAATGATTATACGGTATATGTGATTGAAGTCAGCACCACGCGCGAAGGTGGCGAATGGTATTTGGCGGCTCATTCCGACAATCATTCCATCAATATTACCGGATATAAGCAGAGTGGGGAGTTTATTTTCCTAAAACCGCAACGACGATATTATTTCCGCATGTATGCCTGGAATTTTTTGGGTGATGGCGATTACAGCGAGACGGTGAATATGATTTGTATTGATTAGGATGAAAGTCGCATCGCTTTTGTTGTTGTTTTAATTTTCATTATTTATTGTAGGTCAAGCGCCACCAATGCCAAAGGCATGGATTACCACAAACAATCTTGGCGGTGGTTGTTGGTGACGTTCTTATATTTACTTTTATGGATGAACTAAACACCAGCAACGTCAAGCGTATGAAAAGAAATCTACTTCCCCTATTATTCCTTTGCTTTTCTGCTTTATTATCTGCGCAGACCTACCGCCCGCTTCCGGAAAATGCAAGGTGGCTATACCAGCAGATTGATGATTACGGCCAACCGACGCCTATTTCTTGTTCTTATGCTCTCAATGGGGACACAACCCTCAGTAATCACACTTACCGGAAGATGATAAAGGATGGATATTCTTATGAAGGGGCAATAAGAGATAGTGCCAGACGAATTTATTACAGAGGTAGCCGAGATATAACCGAACATCTTCTCTGTAATTTTAATTTCACTGTAGGTGATACGATTATCGCTCCATATCCGTTAGGCGGGAACGGAAGTGTTTGTGACACCGTTGTAGTGATTCGCGAGGATTCTTTTCTAATGAACGATGGTTATCACCGCATGTTAGTTATGGAAGCTTGTGCGCCCGCCCAATGGATAGAGGGAGTGGGAAATCATGCATGGATAATGAACCCCTATCTTATTTCAGTTTCAGGAGGCTACCGCTTCACTTCTTTTTATGATTCTACTAAGTTGCTCTACCCGTTATGGCAAGACAATGGCTATTCGTACGATAGGGTTAATGGAGAAGGCGCAAGGTTAAAGTTCAATGTCTATCCCAACCCCGCACAAACTTCTGTTTCTATTGTTACTTCTGAACTAAGGCAAACAATTAGAGTTACTAACGTTTTAGGCAAAGTGGTCTTTAGCGAAACGATTGCCAACGGCAGAAAAGAGATAGATGTTTCGCAATGGCCATCAGGTTTATACTTTATCAATAACCGAAAGTTTGTCAAGCAGTAGTTCTCGTATCGGATTAATTTGGATAGCCAGTAACAATTCGCATGATGGTTGTGTTATCGAAATTAAGCGTGGAAACGGTAGGGGTTCAATATTTTGAACCCTTATAGAAATCGGTTCGAGAATATCAGGTTCAAGATATTGAACCCTTACGGAATTCTGCGCTAATGAAAGTGTAAGCTAACCTTCAACCTCAGAGTCCTTTTTTTCTTTTATTTTCGCTGAAAAAGAGACTCTGAGAGGGGGGGAGTTATGCAAAAAATAACGCGTCTAAGTTGCTGTCTTTTTATTTTGTGCTCATTCCTATTCTTCAATGGGTGCAAACCTGATGATGCCCCCCCAAAAAAACTAATTGAAATTGCTCTTAGGTATGATTCACCCCAGCATTCGTATAATGAGGCGTCGATTTATTCTTATAACAATTCAAACTATGCTTTATATAACGATGCTGAAGTTGTTAGTTACGTACATGGTGACAGCGTCCTTATGATTTATACTTGTCTGATACAGGACACTAATCACCGCTATGCTCAAATAGCTATTTCTAAAATGTTTCATCGTAATCGCTTGGATGAAGATGCTAATGGTATATACTCTCTCAAAAGCAATCAGGATTTTCGAGATGTGTTTAAAGTAGGTACTCAAAGTATTGTTTATGCAGACACTTCGAGCCATAGATCAGATGGGTTAGATATGGTGTTGGGAATTGAGGCGACGCGGACTTTACAGTTTAAATGCAATTATTCAACAGGCACATGTGCTCCGGTTCAAGCACATTTAGACACCGTGAACAATTTTGAAATCTCAGAGGTTTATTTTAATCAGTTCTACGATGCACAAGTTGACTGGGAGAGTTTTATTGTAAATAATAAAAAGTATCCATCAGACTCCAAAATTGCATGGGTTACGATAAAATTTCGTTGTAAATTATTTGATTCAATGTTGCCATTTGATTCAATTGTATTTGATAATGGTGTTTTCAGTGGAGTTTTTTTGGATAGACAATAGTTGTATTCAATTTTTCTTATAGTCAGCCTCTCCGTTTCAGGACCCTGACGGAATGATTAGCCACCTTGACGCAGACCCGCCTGACCGGACGGGCAGGGTTCTTTTTTGCTTTTATTATTTTTGAAAAAGAAACCCTGCGGGCACAAAGAAGCTAATACCTTAAAGAGATAGAATATGGTAAACAACCGCAAGCAAATTGAACTTTGCATTACTTTTCTAATACTTCTTGCAGTCTTTAGTAAAAGCGTGTATAAATTATTAGGTTTTGGTCCATCAATCGATCTTTTTTGGCGCACGATACATGTTTCGAATGTCATTATATGCACTATATTACTGACAGTATTGATTATAAATTTTTTGAGAAATAAATAATTCGATTCTGCCTCTCTCGCCCTTGATGGTGTTTAGTTTTCCAAAAGCTAATTGCACAGCAAAGGTCACCAGCAAGCAACTCACATTATGGTTGTTGGTGACGTACATTATATTTATTTTCCGATGGATGAAGGAAGCACCAACGGCAGCAGAGGCTTCGGAATTTCTCTTCCTCAAAAATATATGGATATTTGAAAATGATTTGTTCTCGGAAACAGAGTATGCTGGTCTGTGGAAGGGAACACCGACCACGGCGAAAACCAAATCTATTTTTTACAACTAAATTGAAATACATGAAAAAGATTTTTCTCTTCCTTCTGACAATAATTTGCTTGCAGGTTTTTTCTCAGGCTCCGCAAAGTATGAACTATCAAGCCGTGGCACGAAATGCCGCTGGAGCTATTATTCCAAATCAAACCATAACGGTTCGGTTAACTGTGCATGACGGAAGCGCAGGCGGCTCGGCTGTTTATATTGAATCTACCTCAACTGCTACCAACCAATTTGGTTTGTTTACTGTAAAAATTGGCACAGGCTCACCGTTAGTTGGAACCTTTGCCGGTATTAATTGGGGTAGCGGAGATAAGTTTCTGCAAATTGAATTAGATGCGGCTGGCGGTTCGAATTATTCCGACATGGGTACTGTTCAATTATTGAGTGTTCCCTATGCTTTGTATGCCGCCAATAGCGCAGCCGGACCTGTCGGTGCAACCGGTCCAACGGGTGCAGGCGGCCCAACGGGACCTACCGGTTCATCGAATGTAAGCGGCACCCTCAATTATGTGGCCAAGTTTACTCCCAACGCTACCACCGTTGGCAACTCTCAAATTTTTGACAATGGAACCAATGTAGGGATTGGCACCACCAGCCCGACTTCAAAACTACAGGTTGATGCCGACATAAGCGTGAACGGACTAACCATAGGCAAAGGAGCCAGCAGTTCGTCTGAAAATACAGCGGTTGGCGCTTATTGTCTTGCCTTTAATACTACAGGTCCGTTTAATACCGCCGTGGGTTATCAGGCGCTGTATTACAATAAGTCCGGCAGTTCAAATACAGCCGTGGGTGACGGAGCGCTAAGAGGCAATGTTACCGGTTTCGGGAATGTAGTGATGGGTGTAACTGCAATGTATGCAAATTCTGCCGGCGGTTCTAATACGGCAATCGGGTATTGGTCATTACAAAACAATACTTCATCTAATAATACGGCAGTAGGTTTTAAATCACTGTTTGGGAATACCACCGGAACAGGAAATACCGCTATCGGAATCCAGTGTATGGATGCCAATATCTCGGGCAGCTATAATACATGCTTGGGTAATAGCACTGATGTGTCAACAGCAGCATTAACCTTTGCCACTGCTATAGGTGCATCTGCCACCGTAAATGCAAGCCAGAAAATACGATTTGGCAGCTCGGCTGTAACCGTTATTGAGGGGCCAGTGGCTTACTCATTTCCTTCGGACGGGCGGTTTAAATATAACATTACCGAAAGCGATGTGAAAGGGCTCGATTTCATTAAACGGCTTCGACCGGTAGAATATAATTTCGATACTAGGAAGTTTGAAGATTTTTTAACCAAGAATTTGCCCGACAGCATCCGGGCAAGGCATTTTGAAAATATTGATTTCGGCGCATCGTCTGCTGTCCGTCAAAGCGGCTTTGTGGCTCAGGATGTGGAACAAGCGATGAAAGAAAGCGACTATAACTTTAACGGAGTTCATAAGCCCGTGGATGAGAACGATAATTATAGTGTAGCTTACAGTTTGTTTGTAGTACCGTTGGTAAAAGGGATGCAGGAACAGCAGAAGATGATTGAAGAACAAAACAAAATTATTGGAGAACTAAAAATGGAAATTAAGGAGTTGCAGAAAAGGTAATCTCCCAACTGAGGATAGGCTGTGCCTGCGTTCAAGAAAGATAGCAGCTTATAGCTGTCCATAGCAGAGTGTCCGCTTCGAGAGAATAAAATATCCTGTTTCCTCTTTTTGGGCTTATTGGTTACAATCCTTAGGTGCTAGAATAATTACTTTGTTTTCTCCTTTATCAGTATGATAAAAAGACAGGCGCAGCGTGGGTATTTTCTCTTCATAGGTTTTCTTTCTCTTTTTGGCAAAGGTGTATTCCTTGATTAGATGCTTGCCCGCTAAGAAGTCACTTTTGGTTTCGGCATATATATAAGAAGAGTCGAGCGCGCTTATGATTTTTTTAAGGTAGTCATTTGTCACAGTTTCGGCTTGGTCATAACTGGAGCTATTGTACATTTCACATTTGCAACCCTGACTACTAAAATTGGTGGCGCTTAAATCTATTTCGCAACTTTTCGCCTTATCAAGCGGATAGAGTACTGTATATATCTTGCCCCCAAATGCCTCCTGACCGGCGCTTAATTTTTTCGCTTCCCCTTTAATTCCTTCAAAATCTCGCGGAGCGGACTCTGCCATTTTAAGTAGTTGCCGGGCAAATAAACTTCCGTCGCTGCCACCGGTCAAAGTATGAAAAACCGTAGGGTCGCGGAAATAATAGAGTAGCCTCACTTCATAGCTGCCACTGCGGTCTGCTTGCAAAAAGGTCTGATATTTCACAGAGGTGAAGCCATCATTTTTGATGTCGCCAAAACACATCTTCCGATTGTTTGGATACTGGCTTAATACTTCTTCTTCGTTCCAGTTATCATCATTTTTTGTCCGTATAGCTCGTTGTGTTATTTCGTTGTAAATACGATCAGCCTCTGTTCTGTTGGTTCCTTTATAAAATCTGGCGACAAAAAAATCTGATCCCATAGAGCGCTCCACATAGCTTTCAGCACCGTCAAACTGCACGGAGCTTGAATAGATATTTGCAAATGACTCCTTGCGAATCAGTTTGGCATCAGTCACATTCAAATCTCCTAAAAACTTGTTTAACGCTACTATATTCATGTTTCTCCTGAAGCGGTCATCTAATTCCTGTTGTATCTCTTCCTCCTCAGCCGCCTGCTTGTTTTCATTTGAATAGGCAGGCGCTGTATTACTAGACGGAGGAGGAACGTCCTGAGCAGAAAGGAACCGAAGGAAAACAATAAAAGTGAATAGCAAGGTTATTTTAGAGCGTGTAGCAGTTTTCATTAGCCCAATTTTTCTGAAAGATAGAAAGATTGGAAATACTATAAAACAGATAGAAATGATATCCCCTGCTTTTGCCTCGGTTGGTATTTTTCTTCATCAACCGTTAATTCTTCCCAAGCCGCCCTGCGCTAGGCTAACTACCGGGCATCGTTTTTCGTTATCTTTACTTTGCAAATAATCTGTTATGAAAAAATCGGCCCTCATCATAGTGCCTCTTACCTTTATTCTTTTTTGCATGGCATTCTCGGTTCGCGAGAAGCCGAGCGCTGACAGCGAAATTAAATGGATGACTTGGAAGGAAATGCAAGCAGCACAGAAGAAGCAACCTCGCAAGGTAGTGATAGATGTTTATACGGGTTGGTGTGGCTGGTGTAAGAAAATGGATGCCTCTACTTTTGTTCATCCGGAGGTGGTGAAATATGTGAACGAGAACTTTTATGCTGTAAAGTTTGATGCCGAGAGTCGCGAAACTATCCGGTTTAAGGATAAGGATTATAAGTATGTTGCTCAGGGCAATCGAGGCTATAATGAGTTAGCCGCCGAAATGTTAGGTGGCCAGATGAGCTACCCGACCTCTGTTTATCTGGATGAACATCTCAATCAGCTTTTTCCGGTGCCGGGCTATATGGAGGCTAGGACTTTTGAAAGGGTACTTAACTTTGTGGCCAGCAATAGTTATAAAAGCCAGAAGTGGGACGAGTTTGATAAAAACTTCAAGGGCAAAATTGATTAGGAACTTTTCAGGAAACATTGTTCATCCCTTTCTTGCGCTTTAGCGCATTCTCTGGTAATTATCGTTAAACACTTCTTCGCTATCCGATAGGGGCGAGTATCTTCGCCCCATGAACACGAGGCTAGTCAATATTATTATTGCTGGTATATCCATTGCACTTATAGGGCTGATATACATTCAGGTGCGGTGGATAAAGGAGAATTATTTGGTGCGCGAAGAGCGTTTCGACCAAGGTGTTTATCTGGCACTCAATAATTTGTCTCGTGAAATAGAACGGACCGAAGCCACTAATTATTTTGCAGCAATGGGGCTGAGAGAATCGGGCAGAGATATGGAGCAAGTCTATGACTCGGTTGCCAGCGTCCGTTCAGAAAACGCCCGTTACTCTTTGGTGGACTCTATGGGGCAACATGCCATGAAGTTTGGCTTCAGCGATTCGGGGGGGCGCTTCATTTCTAAGTTCATGGGGAGTATTACCTATTTGCAAGAAAAGGCCATGCGTCTGCATCAGTTGAATGTAAAAGACGTTGCTAGTCGCGAAGAAGCAAGAGAAAGGCATATCATTGAAATGCAGTTTAAGAAATACAACCACATGTTTCAGGATTTGGCCATGCAGTTTATGCTGGATGATAAATGCCTGAAAGATCGCGTGAACGGCGACGCAGTGCAAGCCATGCTGAAAAATGAACTTAAAAAGGAAGGAATCCATACGCCCTTCGAGTATGCCATTTTCGACAATTGGAGCAGCGGTATGCTCTATGGGGATTTGCTTGCAAGCCGCGAAGAAGCACTCTCTACCCACTTTTACTCCATCCGGCTTTTTCCCAATGACCTCTATGAAAATTCGGGGGTGATGGTCATTAACTTTCCCGAAAAGCGGAACTACATCTTTCACTCTATGTGGATGATTCTTTCGGCTACTGCTGCCTTTATCCTGATTATACTGGGCTCATTTGCCGGTTCGTTTTATATCATCTTCCGACAAAAGAAATTGGATGAACTGAAAACCGATTTCATCAACAATATGACTCACGAATTCAAAACACCGGTCGCTACTATTTCGCTTGCCAGCCAAATGCTGAAGACAGAGAAGGTGTTGGGTGATAAAGAGAGAATACTGAACTACTCCAATATCATAGATGAAGAAAACAAACGACTGAGTGGTCATATCGAAAATGTATTGCAGGTAGCCCGGCTGGATAGAGGAGAATTTAAACTGAAGCCCGAGCCGATCAATATCCACGAACTGTTGAATGATATTGCGGATTCACTGGCGTTGCGTATCCAGAACAAGCAAGGGACTTTGAGCCGCGAGTTTCGTGCTGCGAATGCGCTGATTACCGGCGATGTTTTTCATCTTCAAAATGCTATTTATAACCTGTTCGACAATGCCATAAAGTATAAGTCTGAAGAGAAACTGAATATCACCATCAGCACGAAGAACAACGCTAAGGGTATAATCCTGAGTTTTAAAGACGATGGAATCGGTATCTCTAAAGAAGCACAAAAGCGCATTTTTGAAAAATTCTATCGGGTGCCTACAGGCAACATTCATAACGTGAAAGGTTTTGGGTTGGGGCTGTCCTACGTACAGGTGATTGTCAATATGCACGGAGGCGATATTCGGGTAGAAAGCGAACCGGGCAAAGGCAGTCTTTTTATTGTTTTCTTGCCCTTCGACTTTGTTAATAAATGAAAAGTCTTTTTGATTACTGTTAAACCTGATGTAGCTTTGAATTGTCAAATCTAAAACTAGACCTAAATGAACTTAAAGAAAAAAATATTGGTAGCCGAAGATGACACCAATTTGGGTGTGCTGATTCAAGATGCTTTAGAGTCAAAAAACTATGAAGTGACCTTGAAGCGCGACGGTGAAGAGGCGCTTACTGAGTTCAAAAATGGCAAATACGAAATGTGTGTGTTGGATGTGATGATGCCGAAAAAAGATGGCTACACACTCGCCAAAGACATTCGCAAGATAAATTCCAGAACACCTATTATTTTTCTGACAGCAAAAAACCTCAAGGAAGACACCATAGAGGGATTGAAGATTGGTGCTGATGATTACATGACCAAGCCATTTAATATAGAAGAACTGGCCTTGCGCATGGAAAACATCTTCAAGCGCTTGCCTAAAACAGAGGCTGGTGATAAATCAGAATTCAAGATTGGGAAATATGAGTTCGATAGTTCAAGGCGTATTCTGAAAAATGGTAAAGAAGAAGTCAAACTCACGACTAAAGAGTCCGAGTTGCTCAAGTTGTTGACAATCTTTGCCAACCAGACTTTAGAGCGCGAAGTGGCGCTGAATGAAGTGTGGGGCAACAATTCCTATTTTGCCGGACGGAGTATGGATGTGTATATTGCCAAACTGCGCAAATATCTGAAAGCTGATTCAAATATCGAGATTCAAAATATTCATGGTACAGGCTTCATGTTGATAGTCCGTAATTAAATTTTTTGTGGGGTGGTTAGCCCGGTCGTGTTTAATTACATGGCCGGGTATTTTTTTGCTCGGTTCTCAAGCCGATGGTATCTTTTACGGGACTTAATCTTTGCCAAGGTTAATATTCACCCTCTTCGATTTTATCTGAAATTTCCTTTTCTCAAGTGTCATGCCCCCTTTGCTGTTCTTGATTTCCAGCCCTTTCTTATCCACGCCTATACCACTTCCTCTGCTGTTATGTGCGCCCACAGTTCCCTTTTTTGCCTCGACACCAGCACCTCGCTGGTTTTTAATCTCTGTACCTTTGTTGTTCACCACCGCCTTACCTCCGTTGCGGCCTTGCACACCGGCCTCCCCCTTTTTTACCTCTGCTTTGCCGCCTTTGGTGCCACTGACCGTACCTGATTTATTGTTGATCTCGACTCCCTTTTTAGCACTGCTTTGTTGGCTATAGGTGTGAAGACTTGCAGTAAGGAGAAGCAATAAAACAACGATAGTGTTTTTCATGATGTTTTGGATTTTAGCTGGCTAAAGTAGACAAATTATACGGCGATCATGAGGGGGCTATTCAACGCTGATATTCTTCCTCCAAAACCAGAAAGACCGACCGGTTAAGGTTTTCACCCTAACGAATATTCCCACAGCGGTCCTTTTTTGTTCTTGGTCCTGAATTTCTTCATGCTCTCTGAAAAATCTTTATCTGGGAAAATCCAATTTTTACCGGTTGCTTTTGCTCTTTGTTTTAATGTGGACGTTTCTACATCCTTTGAAATATAGTAACGCGGTTCTATTAAGTCATCGTCTTTACTTATGGTTCCATCCTCAATTGCCAGATCATGAAGTTTAGTTCCCGGGTAAATGCGCATACCCACAAAAGGGAAGAAGGCGGTAGTACCTATTCGCTTTGAATTCTCAAAAGTTTCGTTTACAGTTTCATCGGTTTCTCCGTATCCGGCAAGGATGATAAAATGAATAAAGTTAATTCCAAGTCGAGTACACATTTCGCTCTTCTCAAGCACTTCGCTTACCGAGAAGCTTTTGCCATATTTCTTTAATACTCTGTCTGATAAAGATTCTGTCCCAAATTCTAAATGAGTTAAGCCCGATTGTTTCAGTTTTATAAGTAACTTTTCTTCTAAATTTTTGAAAGTAAAATAAGCACCCCACCTGATTTTTATTCCACTTTGAATAATCTTTTCAGCCAACTCTAGGTTGTATTCGTTCTCGATATTGAATACTGAATCAGTAAAGAAAATATAGTCAACTCCCTTGGTGTAATACAAATAGCTGAGCGAGTCTAAAATCTTATCGGTGTTGAGTGTTCTTATTTTCTTTCCTTCAATAACCGGATAGGAACAATAAATACACTGATAGGGACAGCCTCTTTGCGTTTGCACACTCAACATACCACTGTTTTGCCAGTAAAAGTCAGTTAGTCTATCATTAAAGCTCAAGGTTAAATCCTGACAATAGTTCCCTCTTTTATTCTTTACTATCTGTTTATGGTTGTCGTAAATCAAGCCCTCAATGTGTTGATAATCTGATCCTGCATCTAAGCAATTAATCAGCTCATAAAGACTTTTTTCCCCTTCGCCACAAATGCCGAAATCGGGTTGAAGCATGGTGAACAGTTTTTCGGGAAAAATGGAAAAGCCGGCGCCTCCTATGACTATCGTGGCGTCGCTCAATGTCCGAATCTTTGAAATTATTTTACCATAACTATTAATAAAACTTCCATTGTTTAGAGAGTTTGAATCATCCACATTTCTCAATGAGATTCCAATGTATTTTGGCTGAAGTTCACTAATTGCTAATTCCAGTCTTTCAAAATCATCCAAATAAATATCAAACATCTCAATGGTGTATTGGGATAATCTTTCTTTAAGATAAGTTGAGAGGTAGGACAATCCTATTGGGTAAACAGGATAGGGCTTGTCAAATTGATTTAGCGATATCAATAAAATATTTTGTTGATCAGCCATCCTTATATCAGATTTAATGAAGCCAAATAATATTCCAATACGATTGGGGTTTTAATAAAAAGCGAAAGTAGGAGTTGCGTATGGGTTAGGTGTAATTTCGAACTTGATTTACATCAATTTAGAGAATGTCATTTAGTACTTTTCGATGTTTACAACCCCATTTGTGATGAAGTGTTCATCGCTTGAGGTATGCTTATGAAATAGGGATGAACACGAAATGGGTTCAAATCGTTTTTGTTTTTACAAAATAAATCATTGCATGACCTTTATCAGCGGTTGTATTAAAGAAGCCATGCAGTTTTGCGCAAATTGAAAATAATCCTTTTGCTTTTGATATTTCGGCAGTTTTGTACCCTTAACCCGTCTGATAGACTGAGGTTCGAGACCGGATACAGGAATAACCTTTTTAAGGGGGATATAATATCATGATTTACGAGACATATCACTGGTTGAGTGGTGGGGAGATTTGCTGCTGTTTAAGATTAAAAGCATAACACAGCATGGAGAAAAATCTTGAACTCTTTATACACGCATCAATAGCTATCATTCTTATATTGATAGTGTGTCATGCTGTAGGTTCTTTAATGAAATACATAAAGCAGCCAGCCGTAGTGGGCGAGATGATTGCTGGTGTTTTACTTGGACCTACTCTGTTTGGGAATATAACCCCCGGGCTTTTTGCTGCTGTTTTTCATCCGACATATTCCGTGGGAATAAAAATGGCAGATATCAACGGCATGCCAGCTCCTCGCGATATAGATATTATATCAGTCATCTTTATGTTCAGCAATATTGGGCTGAGCTTTTATATGTTCTTAGTAGGCTCCGAAATTGATTACAAGTATTTCGATAAGAAGTCGCTGAAGCAAGGCGGGTGGCTATCTATTACTGCTACGGTTACTCCTTTTGTGCTGGGTGCTGCTGCCGGATGGTATTATTATAACAGCGACCTGTGCAATTTAGCAGTGGTGAACCGATTTGGATTTATGATTTTCATGGGCACCGCTATTTCAATTACGGCCTTTCCTATGCTTGCACGTATTTTGCAGGAGAACAATCTCATTAACACCAAATTGGGAATTATATCCTTGGTTTCTGCCAGCATACAGGATGTTGCCAGTTGGATAATGTTGGCGTTTGTATTGGCTACTTTGAAAGGAGAAGGCTTAACCGGCGGGTTTATCACTTTCGGAGGTGCCTTTGTTTTTATTGCCGCTTGCTTCCTAGTACTAAAGCCTTTGCTGAAATATTTGGAAAGATCAGTCGTGCGCGCCAACCGGATGACTGGAAATCACTTTGCTATTGTTCTAGTGATAGTGTTGGTGTGTGCTGTAATTACCGATAAACTTGGTTTGTATTGTGTATTCGGTGGTTTTTTCAGTGGACTGGTTATGCCCCGTAACGCTCTATTTCAAAGAGAACTGCAGGGGAAACTTCGCGATATAGTGATGATATTTTTTCTGCCCATGTTCTTTACTTTCTCTGGTCTAAATACCGACCTTACTCACATTGTCAATTTAGAGGTGGCAATGCCATTTGTTGTAATCATGCTGCTTGCCTTTGTGGGTAAATATGTACCGGGGTTGCTCACCATGCGAGCGCAGGGTTTTTCGTGGCGCGAATCATCGGGTATTGGCTCCCTGATTTATGCTCGCGGTTTAATGGACCTTATTGTAGCCAACATTGGGTTGGCCTATAACATTATTACACCCAATACATTTGCCATTATAGTACTGGTGGCGGTGGTTAGCACCCTTGCCGCCACGCCGCTCTTTTGGTTAACGATGGCAAAGGTGCTGAAACAACCTGATTAGAACTGTTTGGGATAAACCTAATCAACGCGGTTTACCTCAATGCTCTTTAACCAATATACATGGCGCGGTCCGGTTTTGATATCGTTCTTACAAATCAAAATCATGTCGCCTTGGGTACCAATGGGTTGGCCGTTTTCTTCAAAAATGATGTAAGTGTTTTGGCCTGTGGGGTTGTTGAATATCTCTGCCCATGAAAAAGTAGCTTTGTAATTATCGGTAGCTCTTGCTACAATGTAAAAGTTGCGGTCTTTATGCCCACTCTGTTTGATAACAGCCTTCTCTAAAATATCTTTTAGCAGAACTCCTTTGCAACTTTTATCTTGTTTCATAGTTGCTCCACTTTGGCAAACTACGGTAAAGCTGTCAATGTTGACCACCTTCATTTGTTTCAGCGAATCAACCGTCAGGTTCAGCGGTGTTATCACCTCGCCCTTGACTTCTACGTTTTTACTGATGTATTTAATACTGTCCCCTGGAGACACAGACATACAGGCATCGGAACTTCCTTTGGGTTTGGAAGTACTTGTTTTATCACCGCTGTTTGATTCCCCGGTGTTAGAATCGTTGCAACTATTGAAAGTAATTACTACAGTTAATAAAGCAATCAGGATAGTTAGATTTTTCATGTTTTTATTTTTGTATAATGGTTAATGATGGAACAGAAATTTGTTTTAGTTCAATTTATTTGTGAGCAAATACCCTTAGCGTTACATAGAAATTCCTCCCTTCTTCCGGGTAACCTTCAGTGAGGGAATAGTTCTTGTCGAGCATATTATTCACACCAGCATCTAAGCCTATGTATTTCCATATTTTTGATGAAACAGCTAAGTTGACAAGAGCAAAACCACGGCTTTGTGTACCATAGCTAGTACTGTATCGTGCGCTGTTATATTCTACACTTGTTATAATTTTGACTTGTTCAACAGGCTCATACTGTATAAAGGCAAAGACCTTGTGGGCTGGTATATCAGTGAAATATAGTTTTGGATTGGAAATATTATGCCGGTAGAGGTATGTATAGTTTGCCCCTATCTGCAAAATCTTTTTGTACACGTCGTAATTCAATTGTGCTTCTACACCGGTGAAATATGCTTTGCCTGCATTTTGCATTTGCGCTTTGCCAGGCTGCACGTTGCTAACGTTTATCATCACATCGGTGAGGTAACTGAAAAAGAAGGCTGGTTGGAAAGTAACTTTATTGAAAAATCTTCCGGTGTACGAAAGTTCTACATTTTCGGATGATTCGGGTTTGAGGGTTGGATTAGGAAGTGCAGTGCCCATGCGATATGAGTAGCGATCCTTGATAGTGGCAAATCGTGTTTTGTGTGCGTAGGTCAATCCTAATTTATGGTTATCCTTAGGGGAGTAGAAGATGCCCAACTGCCCGTTATAAGCATAGCTTACTGCGGCTGTTTGAAAATTATATACTGAATCTTCGCTTGAATTGTAATTTTCGGCTTTCATGTTCTTACGCATGCTAAAACTAAAGCCGGGCATAATTGCCAATTGTTTTATCGGGTGGTAAATATCTTCAATGCCGACAATGAAGGTTCCGTCGCTATAGTGCCGCACCTTTTCGTTCAGGTTGTTTTCGCGATGTATGTCCTGTTTATAATTTACAGCAATTTTCAACTCATTTTTGGGAAGGATGGTAGTGCCGTATTCAATGTTGCCTCCCAGTGTATAATCGTTGTAAAAACTGCTAAACGCATAAGGTTTAGATTGAGTTGTGTAGGTAGAATCATCAAAACTGTTCAGCCTATTTTTAAATGCATCGTAATAAAACTTTGTTTTTATGGCATGTTTGCCATCACCGAAATTCGTTCTTGAAAGAAAGTAAACAGTTTCCTTATTCCAAGCAGGCCACTGCCAGTAGCGCGGTTTGGCTAACAACGAATTGAGCGAATCGGTACCACAATATACCGGAACACCTTTTTTTCCCATCTGGTTTATATATCCAATTACATACTCGTGGTTTTGATTGGGGGTGTAGCCTATTTTGACATTTACTTTTTGGTCAGTACGGTAGGAATTATCTCTGGTTTTCCCGTTTTCGCGCGCAGTAGGCACAAAATTTGACGACATAATATAAGAGTCACGGTGTAAATAAGAGTAGCCGCCTTGAATAAAAAATTTACCAAAATTTGAACCCGCATTCAAGGCTCCTCGATAGCCATTTATATTGATCATACCTAAGGACCCGTCTATCTCAAATTTATCCACAGGCTTGCGTGAAATAAGATTGATGGCTCCGCCTAAAGAGTTAGCGCCATATAGCACCGATGAAAATCCCTTGGCTACATCAATAGCCGCGAGATCGAAAGTGGTAAAACGAGCCAGATCCACGTAGCCATCATAGGGGACGTAAACCGGTATGCCATCCATAAAAACAGGCACCTGACGTAAATCGAAGCCGCGCACGCTTACCATTGATTCGTTCCTTGCCCCTGATACGGTGGTGCTAATGCCCCCCAGCATGTTTAATGCCTGAGCTACATCTGTCTTGTTTAGCGACTCCATAGTTGCACTGCTGATTCTGTTTTGCACTGCTCCGTCTTTTTCTGTAGTTACCAATACCTCTCCTAATTGAAATACTTTAGACTTCTTAAGCGAGTCGGTCTTTACGGTTGTGGCGAAATCTTGTTGCGAAAATCCGATGATGGGTATTAGCATTGCTGCGAGTAGTGTTTTTATGTTCATTGTTATTTGGTTTAGACGATGTGTTTTTAATAGCATATCGGTGGTTAAAAAAAAGTTAGAGTTTAGTTTGTGCATTTAGTTTTTCAGCAAATGCTTTTAGCTGTTTATCTATTTTGTAAAATTGTTTAATAGCTACTTCACCCGCAGGGGTAAGAAAAGCTCCGCCCCCGGCACTTCCGCCAAGTTGTTTTTCTACCAATGGCTTGTCGGAGCATTTATTCATATCAGAAACCAATTGCCATGCCTGACGGTACGACATCTTCAACTCTTTTGCCGCACCGGTGATAGAGCCGGTAATCTTAATTTGCTCTAACAAAAGCACTCGGCCAATCCCCAAAAAGGGACCGCTTGTTTCATCTACCCAAAACCGGACTCTGATGGTGTATTTCTTTGGCTTTGGCACTCGATATGTATTTTGAAGCACAGCGCAAGATTAGTCTGGCGCATCAGGATAGTCAATGAGGTTAGTCAAGCAGGATTATAACAAATGACACTTTTCTTCCGACACAGGCTCTTTTCTCAATAGATATAAGCGTAGAAAGGGCTCTACGCTATTTAGTTTGCACTTTCATTTGCGCAGAGTTCGGAAGAGGAATATCTGCGGCGAGAGCACCACCAACACAATTTAGAGTTTCCGTAGTGGTTCAATATTTTGAACCCCTACAACAAACATTCCCGGCCTTGCACAATGTTCAGTGAATAATGACCTTCTAGGGAATAATCATCCAAACTTCACCATCAACTTTACCTCATCCCAAAGGTTAGGAAGGAAACCTAATCGAAAACAAGCCTCATATTCTTTCTGCATGAGCTACTTTTCATTTTGAAGTAGTTCCTTTTCTTTCTAAGGCAGATACTTTTCTTCGTGGGGTAGCTCCTTTTCTTTCTATGGTAGATACTTTTCTTCGTGAAGTGGCTCCTTTTCTTTGTAGAGTACCTCCTTTTCTTGCAGAAGTAGCTCCTTTACTTTGTAAAGTATGTCCTTTTCTTAGAAAAGTAGCTCCTTTTTTTCGAATAGTAGATACTTTTCTTTGTGATGTAGCTCCTTTTCTAAGAAAAGTAGCTCCTTTTTTTCTTGTATGAACTACAGGGTAGGATATTTTTTCACTCCATCCGGCTCGTACCTGTTCCGGTTATACATATAATACAAACCAGCGAAAGTTTGCCAACCGGTACCGGTTCTGAAAATATTTTTCGTATTTCGTGTAACCTTTTTCTAACCGGTTCATTTACTATGACATCTTCGGTACGCAACCGGTTCTAAAAAGAAGGAAGAACCGGTGGCCGAAAGAGAGAAATCCTTCAATATTTTATTTATTATTTAACCAATTTTTAAACAAATTACAATGTCTAAAAAAGAATTTAAAAAAGAGACGAAGCGCATAGAGCGCAAGATTGGGAAGAGCTTAACTTCTGTAAATCAAAGCAAGGAGGCCATTGAGGCAGAACTTTTGGAACTCGAACTCGGGGCGCTTGATCCTCGTGGCCCGGTCATCTGTTTCATGGTAAAGCTGGGTTTCGATGCCAAGTCGGTAGCGAAGCAGTTATATACCAGCCGAGACGTGATCGGTTGCATGAATGGCAATCCTAACTTCCCTTCGCCCCTCCCAACGCTGGCAGATATAACCACAGCTGCGGATGCACTGGAGTTGGCGCAGAATAACATGCGCACCACACCGGGCGGCAAATCCATCCGCGATTTGCGTAGACAGGAGTTGGTGGTGTTGATGAGGAGATTGTAGAGCTATGTGGACTTCACGGCTGCGGGAGATATAGCGATCGCTGCCAGTAGTGGTATGGAGGTGAACGATCCGGCCACCAGTATCGGTTTCCTTCCTTCGCCAACCGGTCTCGTGATTTCAAACACGAAAACGCTCGGCAAGCTTAATCTGAAGTGGGAGAAGGTGCCGAAGAACTCGGGCTACCTTATTCAGTGGACTCAGGATCTGGAAAATCCGGTATGGCCCGGCTATAAAGAGGCAGAAAAGACTTCTGCTTCTGTCAGCGGCCTGAATCCCGGAGAGCGTTATTTCTTTCGTGTGGCCACGCTTAGCCGCGCAGGACATGACGGGTACACCGCACCGGTGGCTATCTGGATATTGAACCAATAAGCTGTTCATTCAGCTTTATAAGGCGCTTCCTGTTATGAGCAGGAGCGCCTTTTTTGTTTATTCCAATCCGTTGAACCCAAGTTTGAATCACCCCACGCTGAATTGTTTGGTGATCGGTGCATGGTTGGCGGATTCAATATCCATAGAAATTACCTTTCGGGTATCAAACGGATCAATGATACCGTCCGTCCATAGTCGGGCAGCCGCATATAATCTGGGTTGTTCGCTCAATATGGTTTTCATCATTCACCCAATTTGCAGACATTAAAATAGTTGCTGCTTACTATCAAAAGATAATTTCTGGTCTAAGCAAAATCATTTATAACAGTCATCATCGCGTTTATTTTGCGCACCTAAATTTTGTATTTGGTCTATACAGACAAATGGAGAAAGATTCGGCACTGGTCTATGAATTTTACAAGGATAACCGAAGAATTGACAGTCATATCTAAACGACTAATACAAAAGGTATTAAGGCAGAGTGAAACAATATTTATAAATCAAACCAATAATTAGCACATGAAAAATTATGATGTAGTGATTCTGGGTGGGGGCATTTCAGGGCTTACCCTTTCTATTCAGTTAAAAAGAAAAAACCCTGACATGAGTATTCTGGTGCTCGAGAAAAGAAAGGAGATGGCACCTGATTCCGCTTTTAAAATTGGCGAATCTATCAGCGAGCTTGCCAGCCACTACTTTCGCGAGGTGCTTGGACTTAAAGATTACCTCGTTGAACACCAGTTGCCCAAATATGGACAGCGCTTTTTCTTTAAGTCAAGAACCAAAGATGTTATTGAATCGCGTATCGAACTTGGTCCACGCAAATGGCTTTATTCCCCAAGCCACCAGCTAGATCGCGGCACTTTAGAAAACTATCTCGTTGGTTTGGTGCAAGTGGAATACGGCACCGAATTTTTGTTGGATGCGGATGTGAAAGATGTTGAGTTTGATAAGGATTGCAGTGTAGTTTCATACACACACCAAGGTGTTCCTATGCAGGCCGGTGCCCGTTGGGTAGTGGATGCCACCAGTCGTCATAGTTTCTTGAAACGCAAACTCAAATTTGCCAAACCCTTAGACCATCCTATCAATTCTGTATGGTGGCGTTTAAAAGGAGTAGTAGATGTGGGCAGTTGGAGCGAAAGCGAAGCTTGGAAAAATTATCCAGAAGTGAAACTGCGCCATTTAAGTACGAACCACTTTTTAGACACCGGTTACTGGATTTGGATAATTCCGCTAGGCACTAAGAATACAAGCATAGGCATTGTTGCTGACCCGGCGTTTCATCCGTTTGAAAAGTTCGATACCTATGCGAAGGCGATGGAATTTCTCAAAGAAAACGAACCGCTGCTTTACAATAAATTGGAGCCTATGAGCGGAAACAAATTGGACTTTAAAATTTCAAAACACTTTGCCCATCACAGCAGCCGTCTATACGATGGAAGTATGCGCTGGGGTGTGACCGGCGAAGCAGGTGTATTTCTCGATCCGTTTTACTCTCCGGGCTGCGATCTTATTTCCATTAACAATATGTGGTTGGGCGATCTTATTCTGCGCGAATTAAGTGGTGAAAACGTAAGTTTCCGTGCCGAAATATACGAGCAAACCCACCTCGGTCTGTTTGATGCTTGGGTGCCTATTTACCACAACAAATACCAACTCATGGGCAGTTCGCAAATAATGACGGCAAAGATTTTGTGGGACTGGGCGGTTTATTGGAGCATTCCTACTTTGCTATACACCAACAATGCTCTTACCGATTTATCTGTACTCAAACTATTATTTTCCAACCCCAAGGGACTCGGTTCAAAATTCAAAAAGATTCACGAGCAAATGCAAAACTTGTTTGTTGCCTGGGGTAAATACGACAACAACCAGATTTTTGAACGTAAATTTATTGACCCGCTCGACCTCAGTTACTTGCTCGATTTTCAAACGAACGTAGGGACACAGTACGGCGATAAATTAGTTGAGCGCGCTACCCACAACATGGAAATACTTGAAAAAGTAGCGGCTGAAATTTTTCGCAGGGTTAGCCACTTTGCTAAAGGTACTTCGCTCGATATGGCCGTAAACCCTTACACCATGGATCTAGATAATCCGGTGCCTACGCACAACGAAGATCTCAACATTCCGCGTGACGAACAAATCGTCCGCGATATTGATAACATCTGGTTTTACGGAAAGGAACAAACCGCATAAAATCTAATTATGAAACGTGAGTGGTCAGGTGAATTTTAGTCGCCTGACCACTTGTCATTTATAATCAGATCAAGCACATTTAACTATAAACGATTACGATTTTCTCTTGATTCCTTCTTGCAGTTCGGGGAGTAGAATTGTCATTGAACAGAAGCAATAAAAGTATTGCAGTGCTTTTTTGCTTGTAATTAAAATAATTCTATTTTTGCATCATAATCAAATCAAAAAAACAATGGAAACTATAGAACAAAACATCCTTAATGTTACCTTATTGGAACCCCGCGAAAAACACCCTACCATCTTTGCTCGCTTTGATGAGCTGAGCGAGGGCGAGACTCTAACTATCCACAACGACCACGATCCCAAGCCGCTGTATTATCAGTTGTTGGGTCAGCGGGGTGATATTTTTACTTGGGAATATTTAGAACAGGGTCCTGTCTGGTTCAGAATAAATATTACGAAACGCATCACCGGTGAAGGATCGGAAACATTAGGCGAAATCGCGGCTAAAGATTTGCGCAAGGCACAGGTGTTTAAAAAGTACGGTATTGATTTTTGCTGTGGAGGTAAAAAAACTGTGAAGCAGGTTTGTATTGAAAAAGGATTAGACGTTGCTAAAATTGAACAAGAACTTCAGCAGGCTGATCAGGTAGTTGCCTCTCGCCCTTTACCGTATAACGATTGGGCGCCCGATTTCTTGGCTGATTATATTGTGAACACTCACCACAGCTACGTAAAAAAGAATTTGCCCGACATTCGCGGCTATGCTGATAAAGTAGCCCGGGTACATGGAGGTCGTCACCCTGAACTATTGCCGATTAATAAATTGGTAGAAGATATTTACGAGGAATTTTCAGGGCACATGATGAAAGAAGAGCAGGTATTATTTCCTCTTATCAAGCAGATGGTTAAAGCCATAGAAACGAACCAACCACTGACCACATCGGGTATTGGCTCTGTAGATAGTCCTATCAGAATGATGGAATCGGAACATGAGTTGGTCGGCAATTACATGGCAGAAATCAGAACACTTAGTGATAATTATACCTTACCGGAAGATGCCTGCGCTAGTTACAGTTTGCTTTTCCGTATGCTTGAGGAGTTTGAAGAAGATTTGCATATCCACATTCATCTCGAAAACAACATTCTTTTCCCTAAGGCGCTGGAATTAGAAAAGCAGTTTGTATAATTGGTAGCAAACGATTGTTTGCTAATAAATTTTAATCATCCTATCCGTAAACCTAAAGATGGTGTTATGAGTATATGTAAGAAGTTTCAAAAAAAGAAGGTGACTGTTTATATCTGGGCGATGGTGTTGATAGCTACTTCGGGCTTTTTAGCCTCTTGTCAATCGAATCATAAAAGCGAGAATGCTACTGGTACTGAAACTGTGGAGCACGATTCGCATCATGCACGAAAGCGCTGCCGCTCTTACTTTAAACAATGGAGCAAAGTGGAAAGCGGATGCTAGTACCAATACAAACGTAGTGGCCTTAATGGATGTTATCAACGCAGCAGCTCCTACCACAGTGGAAGAATATCACCATACCGGAAACGGGATACAGGAATCACTCAACAAGATGATTAGCGAATGTCAGATGCAGGGCGAAGATCACGAAGCCCTGCACCACTGGCTCGAGCCTTTGCTCGAAATGAATAAAAATCTATTGGGTAGTCAAACGGTAGAGGAGGCAAATAAAATATTTGGTAGCGAGCGATATCAAATCAATCTTTATCCTCAATATTTTGAGTAATGAAGCCCCTCAATGCCAATACGAAGATTGCTGCAATAATCAAACAAAACCCTGATGCCTTAGAAGCCATCATCAGTATTTCGCCAAAGTTTGAAAAGCTGCGCAATCCTATTTTGCGCAAGATAATGGCCGCCAGAGCTTCTATTTCTATGGCCTGCAAAATAGCCGGGTGTACTGCTGATGACTTTTACAATAAACTAGCCCCTCTCGGATTCACAATAGATAAATTGGCACCAATGGAAAATACAGTTGAAAGCAAACGCCCTGATTTTTTAGAGAAGGCAAAGTCGGAAGATATAGTAGAGTTAGATGTGCGTCCGGCGCTTGCACAAGGCAATGATCCCTTTACAATTATCATGGACAAGGTTAAAACCTTGCAGGCGGGTCAAATACTAAAACTCATCAACACCTTTGAGCCGGTTCAGCTGATTCCGCTTTTGAGCAAAAAAGGATTTGAATCTTATACTGATTTCAAAAGTGAAGATTTAGTAGAAACCTATTTCTACAAAACTACCGAAACGACTGCGCCGATAATTGAACCCGACATCAAAGACGCTACCGATTGGGACGCCGTTTTGTTGAAGTATAAAGACAAGATGCGGACGGTGGATGTGCGCGAATTAGAAATGCCCTTACCGATGATGACCATTCTGGAAGAGTTAGAAAACCTACCCTCCGATACTGCTTTGTTTGTTTACCACAAGCGAATACCACTCTTCCTTTTGCCCGAATTAAAAGAAAAAGCATTTGACTATCGCATCAAAGAGATCAGCGATTCGCAAGTGCATTTACTGATTTTTAAGCTCTAAAATGTTTGCCCCCGGACTTGGACAGGCTGTTCAAAAAACTACTTCATACAAAGTGGTTTTGCCCTTTTATGCCTACGCCGCTATTTCTTTTTAGTCGCTACGATTCTGCTTTTCTTTTCAACCGATGCGTTTAGGCAGCACTACTTTCATCCACACACTTTGGCTATCACGCATATCATGACTTTAGGCTGGGGCACTATGATGATTTTCGGTGCCAGCCATCAACTGGTACCGGTTCTGATCGAAGGCGAGCTATACAGCAACACGCTGGCATACGTCACCTTTGCGCTTGCTGCTTTAGGGATTCCTTTGTTCGTGGTCGGTTTCTTTTTCTTCAATCTGGGTTTGCAGGCACAAGTCGGCGCCGTGTTGGTGAATGTTGCCATTCTTGTCTTCCTCATCAATCTGGCTATTAGTATTTCCAACAGCAAAAAAGAAAACGTACATGCCGTATTCATATTCACCGCCACCGGTTGGTTGTTTCTAACTACTCTATTTGGATTGCTGCTGCTACTCAACTTCACCATAAAAATTTTTCCCGACGATTCCTTGCGCTATCTATCCTTACATGCACATCTCGGCATTCTCGGTTGGTTTCTTCTGCTGGTTATCGGTGTTGGCTCGCGTTTGATTCCCATGTTTTTGATTTCCAAATACAATAATCCAAAACTATTGTGGTGGATTTATGGTTTAATAAATGCAGCCTTGCTTTTGATCATCGCCACACAAACATTCTCTCGGCTTGCTGCCTTTGCTTACGCGCCCGCAATTTTTGTGTTTGCTGCCGTTCTGTTGTTTGCCTATTTCATCTATCAATCGCATCAACAGCGAATCCGAAAAAAAGTAGATGAACCCATGCGCCTTTCCTTGCTTGCCATCGCGCTGATGCTGCTGCCCGGTTTGCTTTTTGTCGCCACCTTGGTCGTCGTTTCGCGCGGCAACGAAAGCTCCATGGTCTTGGCCTACGGATTTGTCATTTTCTTCGGATGGATCACCTCACTCATCATGGGCATGACATTTAAAACACTGCCCTTCATCGTGTGGAATAAAATCTATCATACAAAAGCAAAGGCCGGCAAAACCCCCAGTCCGAAAGATTTATTCAATACCAAAATAGTCACCGCCATGTCCGTTTTCTATTTCGTAGGCTTTATATTTTTCGTCATCGGAATCATTACCGGCAGTGAAATTATTTTGAAAATTGCTTCCGTCATCTTGGTGCTCGCCGCACTGCTTTATAACGGCAACGTATTTAAAATCATCTTTCATAAATCCCTTTCATAATGGATATAGAGACCAACAACCTTGAAAAATGTACCATCGCTCTAAGCGGTTTAAAGTCCGTCATAGACCCTGAAATCGGCTTGAACGTAGTGGACCTCGGCCTGATTTATCAGGTAGATTTTGAAGAAGAAGAAAAAAATGTGCAGCTCGTCATGACCCTCACCACCCAATTTTGCCCTATGGGCGAAGCCATCCAAAGCGACGTGACCGACTCACTCACCACTTCCTTTCCCGGCTACAACATCAAACTCGAACTCACCTTCGACCCGGCTTGGAAAATGGAAATGATTTCGGAAGAAGGCAGACAGTTTCTAAATCATTAATAAACTATGCTAAGCCAAGCCTGCAAAGCCGCCATCAAAGCGGTCGTATATCTTGCCTCCAAACACGATACCGGTGAACGAGCCATGATTAAAGAGATTTCTGGAAAAATTAATGAGAACGAACACACCGTCGGCAAGGTGCTGCAAACCTTAGTCAAGCAAGGAATCATCAACAGCGTCAAAGGCCCCTCCGGTGGTTTTTTTATTTCCAAACCACAAATGAAAGAACCCATCATCACCATCGTAGAAGCGATTGACGGCATCAATATTTTCAAAGAATGTGGCTTGGGTTTAAGCAAATGCTCCGAATCACATCCCTGCCCCATCCATCACGAATACAAAACAGCGCGAAACCTGATTGAAAAACTATTTACCGACAATAAAATCTCATCCTTCCATTAGTCCGTCAACCAAGGCCTATCCTTCCTAATGGGCTAACGCTCACAGCCTGCCCTGCCGAAATTTTTTTTAAGAATGTGGGCGTGCCTCCATCCCGATTCCACTAAAATATTTTTGGAAGAATCGGGATGGAGTCAGGCTATCCGTTCCAATCTTTTCTGACTCTGTTAATTTATTAAAGAAGAAAAGGATTTCCACTTCTATCCTTCACGCAGCTCGGCGCTCATCAATATAGATTGTCCTTACAAGGCCTTTTCAAATCAAGAAAAAATTCCACGCAGAGCGCGCAGAGATGCAGCGCATGGAGTCTTCTTTACTGTATTTTCTCTGTGTTCCCAGCTACGCTGCGCCCTCTGCGTGAAATAAAGTCAAAACCAAAGGTTTTAAAGACTTTTGTAGTCTTCGGCCATTTTTAGCAAAAGGCGTACCTTTTTCAGAAAAGGCGTACCTTTTCGGAAAACGTACGCCAAATAGGGTAAAACGTACGCCAAATAGGGTGAAAGGTACGCCCTTTTAAAAAAAGGTACGCCAAATAGCTTGAAAGGTGCGCCCTTTTTTAAAAAGGTACGCCTTTTCTGGAAAAAGGTACGCCAAACAGGCTAAAAGGTACGCCTTTTTTGCAAAACGGCGTACCTTCTCCGAAAATGTACTATATCTTGTTTTAAAGAGTTTCAAATCATTAAAAAGAGGCAACATCCCCCGCCGCGGAGGCTCTTTTTTCAATAGATATAAATGTAAAAAGGACTCTGCGGATTGAAAAGGGATAATCTGCGAGAGGGCAATTTGAATCTCCTTTCTATTACTTAATTTCCATTCCTCACAAATTTCTATTTTGCCTCCTCAAATTTCATCTATGGCCAAGCAACAACCCAAACCGCAGCCCGCTTCCGCAAAAAAGAAAGAAGATAAAACCGAAAAGCCTTTGGTTCCGTTCATTGCCGAGCCGCTGGCCAAGAAAATTTTCTTTGTCTTGGCCGCCTTGCTGTTGGTGTTGATGACCACCGTGAGCCATCAATACGGCATATCGGGCGATGAAAACTATCACAAAGAATATGGCCATCACGTAGTAAATTTTTACACCTCGCTGGGGCACGACACCACCGCCGCCACGCGCAACGGGCTGGACTCGATGATGGTGTTTTATGGCGGCTTTTATGACGGCACAGCTACGGTCTTGGCCAAGGCGCTGCCCATGTTTCACGAATATGACGTGCGCCATTTCTGGAACTCTATTTTTGGTTTTGTTGCCATCCTCGGCACCGGACTGATAGCAGTAGAAATTATGGGATGGCAGGCCGGTTTGCTGGCCTTGTTGTTCATGGCTTTCTCGCCCCGTTTTTTTGGCGAAAGCATGAACAACCCGAAGGATATAACGATGACGACCGGCTATGTGCTGGCGTATATTTTTATCATCCGATTTATAAAACAACTGCCCAAACCCAGCCTGAAAACCGCTTTGGGGCTGGGCGCGAGCATAGCCGTAGCGATGGGTATTCGTATCGGGGGCTTGTTGCTGATTCCTTATGCCTTTATGTTTTATGGTTTGATGATGTGGAGCATTTATGGCTATCGCGAACTGTTCGATTTTTCGCGCTTCAAAGATAATGTGTGGCCCAGTTTGCGGTGGTTGTTGCTCGCTACGTTCATCGGCTATTTCGGCAGTTTGCTTTTCTGGCCTTATGGTTTGGTCAGCCCGCTGGAACATCCCTTTGAAATATTGCGTGAAGCACAGAAATATCCGGTCAACATCCGTATTCTTTTTGCCGGCGGTCATTTATTTTCTTCCGAAATTCCGTGGAATTATATTCCGCAGTGGTTGGCCATCACCACGCCGCTCTTTGGTCTAATCGGCTTGGCGCTTTCGTTCTTGCTGATACCGGTGATGCGGAAAGAGAAGAAGTTGTTGCTCTTGTTCTTTCTCTATTTCACCTTGGTTTTTCCGGTGACTTATGTCATCTATCAAAAAGCGGTGCTGTATGATGCCATGCGCCACTTATATTTTGTTTATCCCAGCATCATACTGCTCGCCGCACTGACGTTCAATTATTTCCTGAATGCTGCTTCGCGAAATACCAGATACATGACGGCAGGCGCTGTGGTGGTGCTATTGTTTCTACCGGCGCGGTTCATGGTGGCCAACCATCCGAACGAGTATGTTTATTTCAATGAACTGGAAGGAGGCATGAAGGGAGCTTATGGTAATTATGAATTGGATTACTACATGAATTCGGTGAAGCAATGCGCCAACTGGCTGCATGAAAACGAAAAGTTTGAAAAGAAGGACGGAGAGAAATTGTTGCTCTGCTCCAACGCCAATCTTCCTTGCAATTTTTATTTCGCGCCCGATTCAGCCAATCTGAATGTGGGCTACATCAGCTATCGAAATAGAACGAATACAAACGCTGATTACCTGATTCTTTATAACCGGTTTGTGGATAGAGAGCTTTTGCTCAACGGGGCTTTCCCTCCCGAACAAACGATTCACACGGTAGAGGTTGACGGCGTTCCCATTGCCTGTGTGATAAAGAAAACCGACAAGGGAGATTATTTAGGTCAACAGGAAATAGAAAAGGGAAATTATGCAGGAGCGCTGCAATATCTGGAACCTTACTCGGCTAAATATCCGAAGAATGATGTGGTGTTGAGTAGCTTGGGTTTGTGCTATCTCAATGCGCAGCAGTTGGATAAGGCGATCAATGTGCTGGGCCGCACTTTGTCGCTGAATCAGGATAATATGAACGCAGGATATTGGCTGGGCTTGGCTTATCTGTATAAGCAAGACTATACGCAAGCCGCGCAGATTTTGAAAACGGTCGTGGAAAAGAATCAATATTTCCCGGCACCGTATCAGGCCTTGAGCGAATGTATGGCTCGCTTAGGCTATAGGATCAGGCCGCTTATTACGCCAATATTTATCAGCAGTTGGGGGAAGAAGATAAGCGTCGCGCTTATTTATCTACGCAGGTGTAGCCTTGCAGACGGAGGTCAATAGATTTATCTACCACGTCCGCTTTATTATTAGCGCATACCTCTTCTGAAACAATGGTAGTGTCGGAACTGGTGATAGTCCAAGTGCCGGTAGCAGTGGCGCAAAGAGATTTCATGTTGTTATAAGCAGTTTTGCCATCTTTTTCACAGCCTTGCGAAATATCGAAACCGTTTACCGCACATTTGCCGCAATTTAGGACCGTAGTAAGCGAACAGTCTTTACATTTTTTGCAAGAAGGGAGGAAGGTTACTAATCCAGCAAATAGAAAGACTGGGAGCAACAGAGAATAAATTTTTTTGAAGGAGAGCATGGTTATTTTTTTTAGGTGATGGTTATTTTAATGAAGCGTAAATCTAAATAATGCTTTGAAATTTGAAAAGTAATCTACTAGCCAAACAAAAAAGGGCGAAACAGGAATACTCTTCCTTGCTTCGCCCTTTGGGTTGATAAAAGCGCTCGACTAATGTTCGTCCATAGGCTTTTGACAGCAGTTGGGAAGTTTGTCAAAAGCGGCTTCGTTTTTCTTTACATCGTCTGCGTCATACCCCGTATTGGCAATAGTCTGCCGGATTTTGTCGGGCGAGGTTTTTGCCGGGTCATATTTCACTTTGATTTTTTTGTTGTTCAGATTCAACGATGCTTCCAGAACACCTTCTGTAGCTTTCAAGCTCTTTTCTATTCGCTTCTTGCAGGATTCGCAAATAGCTGAGGTATGAATCGTAACCGTTTCGGACTTGGGCTTCACGGCAGCTTCCAGACCAGCAGATAGTAGTATAATCAGACCGATGGCGCTGAAGAATGATTTGGTAAGTGTACTCATGGTTTCTAATTTTGGTTTTAAAAATAATGATTCAAAGTAAAAATGTCGGATTCGGAATATCCTTTTAACGTACTTTAATTCTTACGGAACGGGGATGGAATGATGAGCGCCCGTATGAGTTATCAGTTCAGCACAAATCGAAATCCGGCGAAAGCCATCGCTCCCCTGAGTGGCGCCCAAATCAGCGAAGCATCGAACTGGTTGCTGAACGGCTGGCTACTGGATATAATCGGATTCTTTTGGCTGAAGTTGGTCAGGTTCTCTCCACCCAAATAGATTTCCCATTTCTTGATCTTGAAGGTGATCTGTGCATTGAGTTGGAAGAAATCTTTGGATTGAAGCAGTCTTTGGTTTTCAACATCGTTTGGTGATGTATCCGGAATCCGCGTTTTGCCAAACCAGTTGAAACTGGTATTAAATCTCCAGCGTTCCTTACGGGTTTTATATTGCAGCGACACTAAGCCACGATGTTGTGGCCGTAAGGGAATTATTTTTCTGCCGCTTTGATAATCTGTCTTGGTTTGCTCGAATTTATAAGCCAGTTTGACATCAAAGCCCTTGATAACTTCATAGCTTAATTCAACCTGCATGGCATTGGCAAAGGAATGACCATCGAGGTTATAGAATTGTAACTTTCGTGCGTTTTCCAAATCAACCACGACTTGACGAATGAAATCTGTCCGGTAATAATCAATGCTGATTAATCCTTCTCGGAAGTTCAGGAAGTATTTATAAGTCAGGTTGGCGCCATAGTTCCAGGCCTCTTCCACTTTGATATTGGGATCAATGAAGATTTCGCGGTTGTTTGCCAGCAAGCCGAAATTTTCGGCAAAGAGAGTAGGTACTCGGTATCCCCGCCCGCCGCTTACACGAAAACTTAAATCAGGAATAATATTCCACTTCATGTTGAACCTCGGCGTAATGAAGAATCCGTAGAGATTATGATAATCGGCTCGCAGGCCACCGACGAGGACAATATTCTTGCGTTTCCCAAAACTAAAAGCTACTTCCGAGAAAATTCCCGGAACAATTTCTGTTCGGTTTCGGTTCAAGGTGTCGAACACTTCATTCACATAATCTATCTGGCCGGAAGCCCCGAACTTTATCAGGTCATCCTTTTCATTCAGATTCTTTTGGTAGATGAAATTGAGATAGCCAAAATGTTCTAAGCCGGTATAATCTCTTCTTCCGATGTAGCCAAACTGATGGTGATAGATGTATTTGTACTGTATCCCGATGAAATTTTCTTTTGGCAGATTGAAGGCGGTCTTGGCAAAGGCTTCTACCCGTTCTGTTTTGAGTCTTAATCCCCAATTGTCTTGAGTCAATCTGCCTTCGTTAGGATTGAAGGCTGACTGCCCTCCCCGACGGTCTTCCAGATTGACCGTGACGCTGCTCCAGAATCCAAATACCTTTCCGCTTTCATAATTAAAGCGGTTAAAGAGGTTCAGATTTTTAACCAGCGGATTATCCATAAATCCATCATGGTTCAAATCCATTTTCAACCAGTTCAATTGTCCATGCACCGCCGAAAGTGTACTCCACTTGCTGCTGAGTTTGGTAGCAGAAATCAGGTTGAGTTCGGTGCGCATATCTTGATTGAGATATAAGTTTACGTATAATTTATCGGCCAGTCGGGGCTTTTTCAATTCCACATTGATTTGACCGGTCATGGATTCATAGCCGTTCACTACGCTTCCTGCTCCCTTGTTCAGTTGAATTGAACTCATCAATGGGCCGGGAATAAAATTCAGCCCGAAAGTGTTTCCCAAACTACGGATGGAGGGAATGTTTTCAACCAAAATTTGAGTATAAATACCGTCGAGACCCAGCATCCTTATTTCTTTAGCACCTGACACAGCATCGGTGAAATTCACATCCACCGAAGCAGAGCTTTCAAAACTCTCACTGAGGTTACAACAGGCATCTTTTACTAAATCAAGAGAATTAATCACCTCCACATTCATGGGGGTAGTTTCAAGCCGTGATGCTTTCCTTCGAGTGATTTCCACGGCATCTATGGTCAGCGGAAACAGCGAAATGGTCATCATCGTATTTCCCTTTAGGTAAACGGTGTCGCTCTGATAACCAAACGCAGTGACCAGAAGTGCATCTACATCGGGATTTACTTCATGAATGACAAAGATGCCCAGGCTATCAGTGACAACTCCGTTGGTCGAGTGAAACACCGAAACAAAGGCTCCCGAAATCGGTACGGTTTTCCCACCAGCCAACTCTTCAACCACATGGCCATGAACCGTTTGCGCCCATAGCGACTGAAAGGGTAAAAACCCTAAAACAATAAACAATAAATATTTCATTACCTGCTATTTATATTAACGAATGATCCTCCAAAAAGATTAGGAAGATGATTCTAACAGCGGTACACCTGAAGCAGCGAAAGGGAACTGGAATCCTTTAGAGGAGGATTGAAATGAGAAAATGGAAAATGCTCTGAGTAGGTTGTGATAGTAGAGAGCCATGAAGAAAATGCAAGGAAAAAAGTGGGTGCAGGAATTAACTTTTGAAAATCATCACCCAGATTCACAAATACCTGTTTGATATATTTTGCTGTGTCTTCACAGCAGGAGGTCCCCCGGAAGCAAGTGGCTTCATTATTCAAAGGCTCTGAACAACAATGTTTAGTAGGGGAGAAACTGTAGCTCGTTTCGCCGGACTCCAAACAGGCATGGCGATGAATCATCTGCCCGTTGTCGGCAAAGACCATCACCAAAAGAAGAAAAAAGACCCCTACTCTTCTGAAAAGCATCAGCCAAAGTTAACCGATTGGAATTATGTATCAATAAGAAAGGACAGAATTAGGAATATTTATCATCAAACTAATGTGCAATCATGAAGCAAAAAATGCCGATGCTATTTTTATTTATTTCCCTCATAGGTCTGCACATCTTCATGGAAGAACTCTAGGGAAACGCCCGCTTGCTGAAACATGGTTTCGCTTTCGGTGCCTGAATGATATTTCCTTTGGCAAACTACCCTTTTGATACCGCAATTGATGATAAGCATAGCGCAGACCCGACAGGGAGTCATGCGGCAATAAAGTGTGGCACCGTTTAATGATACTCCGTTCTTGGCGGCTGGCAGATAGCATTCTGCTCTGCATGAACCGTGCGCACACAATGCTCTGTCACGGTTCCATCTTCATGCACTACTTTTTTGATTTGATGCCCTACATCATCACAATGTGCCATACCTACCGGAGAGCCTACATAACCGGTTACAAGCAATTGGTTTTCGCGTGCAATCACACAACCACTGCGGCCACGCCCACAGGTGGCGCGCTTGCTGATGGCATCCATCACTTCCATAAAATACTCGTCCCAAGTAGGACGAATGTAGTGTGCTTCGGTTTTTTCACTCATAATGTTTCTCGCTTTTTTATTGAAATGCGTCTAATGAATTTGTTGCAGAACCGTGTCAATATGCTTATAAAGATCATCAAAACTTCCATTGTTATCAAAACAGAAATCGGCCAATTTCATGCAAGCGGAAAGATTCTGTTTGTTTGGATCGGTGGCATTCATTTCCCTTGCTTCGTTGGCTTGAAAAGTTTCGAATGAAATGAAGTCAGTTTCAGAGGCTCGCTCCACGATGCGCTGGTAACGAACCTGTTGATCGGCATCCACAGCGAAAAGATGAAAGTTCCCTTTTCCACGCAGAGCATGGATTTCACCTACCGTTCGGATGCTTTCGATGATACAATCCTTTCCGCTTTGCAAAGCTTCATGGTATAATTCTTCTACGATAAAGCTCGGTGAATTTTTCGCGCGCAGTTCATTGGCTTCAGCCACCATCGTGTCGCGATTTACTTCTAAACCTTTAGCGCGGATCAATTTGGTGAGGTAGCCCCGCACCGAAAAATGGATAAAACCTTTATACTTCGTCAGGTAATCAACGATGGTCCCTTTTCCTGAGCCTAAAGTTCCGGTGATGCCGATAATTTTCACTCAATAATTTTGGGTGAAAATAAATAGTTGCTGGAACTTGCCTCTTGCTGTGAATAACTTGCTGTCTCTTGTGAAAAACGAGATAATATTGGCGAATGAAAATTAAAAGAATAGGTATATTGATTGCCCTCGCCCTGCTGGTGGTTCTGTATTTCTTAAACCGTGCGGACATTGTTTTGGTCAGGCAGGATAAATTTGAAATCTATCAGCTTTCTGCGGAAGGATATGAATTAAAGTCCTTGATTCATTTAGACAATCCGAATCTCCTTTCTTCCACAGTTGAAACCATCCGGCAAGAGTTTCGTGTGGACGGAGTGGTGATTGGCATATTTGAAATGGAACTGAACCAAGGAATCCCCGGCAGGAAGGAGACAGTTTTTCCGGTTAGTATTCGTTTTGGTAATGATGCTATATCGAGCAGTTCACCGGATTCATCTACCCGAAATGTAGAAGTGGAGGTAAAAAGCAAGATCGCTTTCCATAACTTTATTGGCGGCGGAACCATTCAAGCAGACCAAAACTATTCGGTGACTCGTTGAGCCTTAATCTTGCTCGTCTTGTAATTCAAGCGAAACAGTTATAACTTTGAAGCCCTCTATATTCTATGAAGAGTATTCGTTTTGCTAAATATTTCTCAGCCTATCTCAGCATCGGGGTCATCCTCAGTTCGCTGGCGGTGGGCGGGATAGCTGTTTTTATAGCTCCTTTCTACGTGTTCATTGTAATTCCACTCATGGAACTTTTCTTCGGAGGAGATCAAAGCAACATGAGTGAAGTGGAAGAGGAACTTGCAAAAAAGGATTGGAAGTTTGATTTGGTGGTGTATAGCGTAGTCCCATTTCAATTTGCTGTTTTCTTTTTCTTTCTAAACAGAATCAGCGATGGCAGTTTGGCTTGGTGGGAAATTATCGGAATGATTTTCTCTTTTGGGATTTCATGCGGGGTATTCGGAATCAATGTAGCACATGAGTTAGGCCACCGGAATAGCTGGTATGAGAGATTAATGAGCAAAATGTTGCTGCTTACTTCGTTGTATATGCACTTCTTTATTGAACATAACCGAGGACATCATAAAAACGTTTCAACCGATGAAGACCCAGCCTCAGCTAAGTATGGCGAGTCCCTCTATGCTTTTTGGTTTCGTTCGGTAAAAGACGGTTGGCTTTCTGCTTGGCATTTGGAAGGGGGACGCCTAAAAAAGGATAGCAAAGCCTTTTGGAGTATTCATAATGAAATGCTTTGGTATCAAATCGTTCAGGTCTCTATGTTGGCTGCGATTACATTCGTTTGGGGTTGGGAGGTGATGCTCTTTTATCTCGGCGCGGCATCCACCGGCTTTCTTCTGCTTGAAACAGTGAATTACATTGAGCACTATGGGCTGAGAAGGAAAAAAAATGATAATGAGTATTATGACAAAACCATGCCAATCCATTCCTGGAATTCAAACCATCCTATGGGACGCATTATGTTATTTGAACTTTCCCGCCATTCAGACCACCACTACATGCCTTCTAGGAAATATCAAGTCCTTCGTAACTTTGATAATAGCCCGCAAATGCCTACCGGATATACAGGGATGATGGCCATGTCCACCATTCCTCTGCTTTGGTTTGCTATCATGAATCCGAGAATCGAAAAATACAAAGCCACTTTAGAAGGGGCAGCATTGGATTAAAGCTTTCCTCATATCCTCATATCAACCTCATGAAATACTTTACACCGGCTCTCTTCAAATTCCTCGATGGAATATCTAAGAATAACAACAAAGAATGGTTTGATAAAAACAGAACCATTTATGAAAAGGAAGTAAAGGAGCCACTCAAAAGATTGGTGGAGAATATGATTGAAAAACTTTCCAAAGATATACCTGAACTTAACCGCAACCCATCGAAGGCCATCTTTCGTATCAACCGCGACATACGCTTCTCGAAAAACAAGTCGCCCTATAAAAACCATGTGGCAGCGGTATTCAGCAGAACCGGCACCAAGGATTTAGTCTATCCTGGCTTCTATCTTCACATCGGCATAGATGAGATTATGGTAGGAGGGGGAAAGTACTTTTGCAGCAAGGAAGAATTGGCCAATATTCGGCAAGAGATTTACTACAACAACAAAGATTTTATCAAACTGTTAAATGATAAACCATTCAAACAAAAGTTTAAAACGCTGGATGGGGAAAAGAATAAGGTGCTGAAACCGGAATACAAAGACTTCCTTCGGGAACAACCCTTGATAGCCAACAAGCAGTTTTGGTACGGGGCTAAACTTACCCGAAAGGAGATAACCAGCGACAAATTGGATGCTTTGTTGTTATCATATTTTAAGGCGGGGTATAAGATGAATAAATTCCTGTTGGAAGCCAGTCACGGCTAAACAAAATTCAAAATGAAAATACTTCTTTGCATATCCTCCTTAAAAGATATTGAATCTACCTTAACTCATTTTAATGCCCAACCGGAACAGAAGCAGACTTTAAAGTTCATCCATTTTGCCAAAATACTTCATCATGAGGTAGATATTGTAGAGACCGGTGCAGGTATATTCCAAACTACCTATAAGATGGCCAAGGCCTTATCCATTCAGAAATACCATCTAGCTCTAAAGGTAAGTTTAGCTTGTACCTACAATGAAAATATTCCGGTGAGTTCCGTATTAAATATAGTGAACGAGAAGCCGGGTGATTGCGGGATGATGGTAAATGGCGAATGGAAAGACTGGTATGACTTAGACTTAATAAACCGGATGGATGACCCGCACCAAAGAGGTGGTTTTATCAATCTGAACAATGCCTACATGAATGTGTTCGCTCCGTTTAAAAAAGTAGTGGGAGTGACTGTGAATCATTATGCAGATAGAGAATCCTTCCTAATGAAAAAGGAAAAATATAAAGCTGATTGCGAAACTTTGGATAGTCTAGGATTTGTTTACCCCTGCCTGTTTGAAAAGCAAAACTTTTTTCAACTTGGTGTGATAGAACGAAACTTGGCCACCGGGGAGGAAAATCTGCAACTGGCGCAAAAGACCTTGAACAATACCCTGATGGATTTATTAGCTAAGTTATAACCTATAATAAAACGTAAAGTTTACCGGCTTTGGAGGAACGATGTCATCAAAAACATCTACCAGTTCTCCATAGAAACCCGGTCGGCAGCAGAGTTGACAGCCCAAGAAGGTACCGTAACGGTAATGTCCTCCATCTTTCCTTTCAGTTGCACCACTTCTTGCGAAGAGGCCGGGACACCCCAGCGACGCATTTTGCAATCAAACTCGGCGGTCATCACACAATACCGGCGGTCAGGGCTCCATTGACGCTTGGTAATGACAAAATGTGTTTCGCTGGCTATGTTGGAATATTTATCGTTGTTGAAATGCAACATCACCGTTCCTTCTTCCACCGGGCCCATCGTGTTTTCATTGAAAGCATATTCAAAGTTGATGCGCTCCTCGGCAGTGTTGCCTGATTCATCAAAAAACTGATTGCCAAAAAAGGAAATGTGGTTCACCAGTTTCGTAATCTTTTGAGTGCCGGTACCGGTTCGCGCGGTTTGCTCGGTGCTTTGGTTCACCAGTTCGCTGCTGTACCGGTTCTCATCGCGCACAGTGAAATATTTTCCGTCCACCATAGCCGTAAAATGGCCATCCTTCTTATAAATAACAGATGGAGACGGTGGCTTGCTCTCAAATGAAACTGTGGACAAAAGGATAATAATAGAGACTATCGGGGTGAGAAGTCGCTGCATATTTTTATATTTTAAGATGCAAAGAAACCCGTTCAGCCGCTCTTCTACCAATGATTGGGATAAAAGAGATACACTTTCTAAGTCATCTGTTTACTAAATAATACAGTTATCCACATTTGAAGGCTGGATTTATGTGTACGTCCGGGAAGCGGCGAAGGCCTGCTATATCTGACTCTCCGCTCTTACCAGTATTAATGCTTTAGAAATAGATGGAAATGGTGATACGCGCCGAGATAAACACTATCAATACTTCGCTATCCGCATCACCGCTGTTCCTTTTCCGGTTTTTATTTGGAGCAGGTAAATACCGGGATGAAACGCTGAGATTGAAAAGGTGGTTTGTGTTTCAGTTTGAACCAAGGCACCCATAGCATTATAGATGTTGATAGTTTCAACCGGTTCATCTGTTTGGATATTGACATCTGAATGAGTGGGGTTAGGATACACAAGTACTTCCGTGTTATTTGCAGAAACATCACTGATGCCTGTTCCGTTACCTGAGATTTTGTATAACGAGTTGGTATAGGTGCTTTGATCAACAAAAAATAATGAACCGTTATTTTCGGCCATAAGACCTGTATATATAAGAACATTCACGCTGTCTCCAGAGGCATGTTGTATAAGTTTTGTGTTGGCAGGAGTTCCATCCGTCACCCATAAATCGTTGCTTAATTGATTTCCGCTATCGTTAGGCCCATTATAATTGCACAGGAAATACAATTTGCTACCGACCTCGATGAATTGTCTATTAAAATTTGTGCTGTGACCACCTGGCAGTTCACTTAGCAGCGTGGTGCCTTGATGTGTGCCATCAGATTTATATAGGGCATATTCAAAAAATGGTGCTTTATAGCCTGAAATTTTACCGAGATAAAGATGCCCATTGTAAACACAGGTCATTTGAGCGGCACTGTCTTGGAAAATAACGGTCCCGCCAGGCGTTCCGTCAGATTCCCACAAGTTGTTAGGATCGAGCCACGAAGCAAATGTTGCTGAAGTAGTAAAATATACTTTGCCATTATAAGAGGTGAAATATGCTGGCGATGAACCAGAGGGGCCGGGGTTGATGTCTTTGACCAGTGTGGTGTTGCTACCGGTTCCATCGCTGACCCAAAGTTCTGATCCTTCTAAGTCGCTGCTTGCCTCAAAAAACAGTTTGCCGTTTGCAACAGTAAAAAACCTCGGATTGCTGGAGCCTGCTGAATTAATATCCTTAACCATCGTTGTGCCGACCATAGTGCCGTCAGAAGCCCAAAGTTCGTCCCCATTGGTTCCGTTATTTGCCGAGAAATATAACTTCCCGTTATAAATTCCTATTTGCCAATTGATGTTCGATGTGAATGTTATTCCGTTGCCATTTCCCGGATTGATATCCTTTACCATCTGGGTGCCTAAAGCTGTACCATCTGTTTGCCAAAGTTCTTTCCCGTTTATACCATCGTTACCAATAAAATATAGTTTACCATTGAACGCTCCGAAAATATCAATGCATCCCGAACCAGAAGGATTAAGCTCGGTTAATATATTTGTGCCGGACGTAGTGCCGTCTGTTACCCACATCTCCACCCCACCATTGGTATCTGCACCTATGAAGTAAGTTTTGCCGTTATAGGCTGTAAATTTCCCTGCTTCTACAAGTGAGTTCCCTGTCTGTTTCAGTAAATGAGTGCCTGCAGTGGTGCCATCTGATATCATTAGAGTATCACTTTTGGAAAAAAACAGGCTTCCATTGGCAGATGCTAAGTTCTCTGCCCATATTGGCACTACAAGTTCAGGTGTTTGGCTGTGAGCAAAAGCGGCAACCAGTAACATAACGATTAGAGTAAAAACAAACTTTTTCATAATGGTTTTTTAGTTTTTAAATTAGAAATGTACTCACCTAGGCCCCTGTATATTTTCTAAGCCCTTGTTGATACATTGTTTATCAGCTAAAATTACAATTTTTCAAATACCACCAACAATCGCAATCCTTTTTTTCTATTTAGAATCAGCTCGACCTTCGAGATAAACCTTTCTCGCACAGAGTCTGTTTTCCAATAAATATAAACGCAAAAAGCACTCCGCGCTAAGTCAGTTTACTCTTTCATTCGCACAGAGTCCGAAACGAAATTCTGAGAGGGGGGGCCTTGGATTACCTCCCGTCCTAAATAAATTTTTTCACCTTATGCAAAAAAAGGTGCTTCCTTAACTGGGAGCACCTTTTTTGTTTTTTGCAAATCCGTTGAACTCAAGTTTGAATTACCCCTACGCTGAATTGCTTGGTGATGGGCGCATGGTTGGCGGCTTCAATACCCATAGAGATTACTTTGCGAGTATGAAGCGGATCAATGATACCGTCCGTCCATAGGCGGGCAGCCGCGTATTTCGGGTCAAGTGTTTTAAAATACTTTGCCTTTATTTCATCAAGCAATTTCTTTTCGTCCTCCGGCTTGATTTCCTGCCCTTTCGATTTCAAAGCTGAAACCTGAATTTGTAATAAAGTATTGGCCGCCGCGTCGCCACTCATCACGGCAATGCGAGAACTTGGCCAGGCATAAATCAATCGCGGGTCATAAGCCTTGCCGCACATAGCATAGTTTCCGGCTCCATAAGAATTGCCTACCACAATCGTAAATTTAGGAACGATGGAATTGGAAACGGCATTCACCATTTTCGCTCCATCTTTTATAATTCCACCGTGTTCGGAACGAGAGCCGACCATAAAGCCGGTTACGTCTTGTAGAAAAACCAGCGGTATTTTTTTCTGATTGCAGTTCATGATGAACCGCGCAGCTTTATCAGCCGAATCAGAATAGATAACGCCTCCAAATTGCATTTCTCCCTTCTTGCTCTTCACCACCTTTCTTTGGTTGGCAACTATGCCGACAGCCCATCCGTCAATACGAGCGTATCCACAAATAATTGATTTGCCGTAATCCTGTTTATATTGTTCTATCTCCGAATCATCCACTAGTCGCTTGATGACTTCCAGCATGTCGTACTGGTTAATAATGTTTTCGGGAATGAGGCCGTATATTTCATTTTCATCCAGCGCGGGCTTGACCGGTTCAATGCGGCTGAACCCCGCCTCATCTCGCTTCCCCAATTTATCTACCAATTTGCGAATGGTTTCCAGACATTCTTTGTCGTCCTTCATCTTGTAGTCCGTCACGCCAGAAATTTCGCAATGGGTAGTTGCTCCACCCAAAGTTTCATTGTCTATGTCCTCTCCCACTGCTGATTTTACCAGATAACTCCCGGCAAGAAATACGGACCCGGTTTTATCCACTATCAATGCCTCGTCGCTGAGAATAGGAAGATATGCTCCGCCCGCCACGCAACTGCCCATGATGGCTGCAATCTGCGGAATGCCCATAGCGCTCATCACCGAATTGTTTCTGAATATTCTTCCGAAATGTTCTTTGTCTGGAAAGATTTCATCCTGCATAGGAAGAAATACACCGGCACTATCCACCAGATAAATAATAGGTAATTTATTTTCCATCGAAATTTCCTGAGCGCGAAGATTCTTTTTGCCCGTTATCGGAAACCAAGCTCCGGCCTTCACCGTGGCATCATTGGCCACCACCACGCAGAGCCGCCCTTTGATATAGCCCAAGACCACCACTACCCCACCGGACGGACATCCGCCCACCTCTTCGTACATTCCGTAGCCAGCAAACTCGGCCACCTCCGTAACGGGCCTTCCCTTATCGAGCAACATTTCAACTCGTTCGCGGGCGGTCATCTTCCCTTTGGCTTTGTGTTTTTCTATAGATTTTTTGCCACCGCCCAAATGAATCTGCTCTGAAAACTTCTTCAGGTCAGAAAGCATCATTTTCATCGCGTCCTCGTTCTTATTGAAATCTAAATTCTTGCTCATAATTCAGGGAAAAATTGAGTGGCGAAACTATAATTTTTTGGCAGTGCTGAGTTTGGAATTCTGAATGATGAGAAAAAATGGTAGGAGTCTGATATTATGGATCCGATGCCTCCAAACCAGTTTCTACAGGGGTTCAAAATATTGAACCCCTACGACATATCGAACAAACAGTCCCGGACTTGCACAATGGTGAGGATATAATGACTGTTGAGGAATAATTATCAGAATCTCAATAACATCCGTGCCCCATCTCAAAGATTGTGATGGAAACCTAATCCCAAAACAAGCCTCATGTTCTTACCAATTTCGCTCGCATGATGCGAGCGTGGGTTAAAGTGAACCCTGCATTTTTAGTCTTTTTTATTGCCGGAGGCCATAAAAACTGTCAGTCGCTGGACGCGAGCAAAAGTGGGAGCTAAAAGGGTATTTGATTGAAAAAGGGCTGTTTTTGTACCATTTATAGGACAGAAATCGGGTAGATTTTCAATTTTAACAATCTGGAAGGGCTGTTTACAGCGGTTTTGAAAATGGTTACATTGCTTACCTCGATGCTTACATTGACTACCTCGATGCTTACATTGCCTACCTCGATCATTACATTGCTTACCTTGATGCTTACATTGAGCATCTTGGTCATTACATGGGCTACCTTGATGCTTACATTGCTTACTTCGATGCTTACAATGCCGATTTTGGTCGTTACATTGCTTTGTTTGATGCTTACGGAGCGTTTAGGGATGGTTGTTTGTTTCGATGGGTGAGAAAACTGTATTTCACGCAGAGGGCGCAGGGTAGATGGGAACACAGAGAGAATACAATCATCAGATTCAGTTCTCTGCATCTCTGCGCCATCCGCGTGAAATTTTTTCATGAAAGGCTCCTAAATTTTTGATGGCCGAAGTGGCGAGGATTGACGAAGCGGCATGGATAGAGCCGGCATCCCCCGGCGTTTCAGCCGGGGATATAGGCGAAAGCCCGGCTGCTGCCCAAATGAAAAAATATTGGAGGCTTGACAGCGCAATCCCGAAAGCAATGGGGATGCGCCTTTTTTGTTTTTATAAGGATTAATTAAGCTCGGCTAACCATCTCCTATTCTTAATTCCCTATTTCATTTTATATTCGCGCCCAGTTACGGTGGCTGTAGCTCAGTTGGTTAGAGTAATGGTTTGTGGTACCATTGGTCGTGGGTTCGAGCCCCATCAGCCACCCTTTTTAAAGACCGGAAGTTCCGGTCTTTTTTATTTTTGACATTCAATTGTGAAGATGAGAAAGATAAGATACAGAGAAGCGTTGCGCGAAGCCATGAGTGAAGAAATGCGTCGCGATGGACGAGTGTTCCTGATTGGCGAAGAAGTGGCTGAGTATGATGGCGCTTATAAAGTGAGTCAGGAATGTTGGCGGAGTTCGGTGCCAAAAGAGTGATTGACACGCCTATTTCTGAATTAGGTTTTACGGGCATTTCCGTCGGTGCCGCCATGAATGGCGTTCGCCCGATTGTTGAATTTATGACTTGGAACTTTGCCATCCTGGCTTTTGACCAGATCATTAATGGCTCGGCCAAGATGCTTTCGATGAGTGCCGGAGAGTTTGGCAGTCCGATTGTTTTCCGTGGGGCACAGGGCAGCGCGGGTCAGTTGGGTGCGCAGCACTCGCAAATGCTGACCAATATGATGGCTTCTGTTCCGGGCTTAAAGGTGATTTCTGTTTCTACTCCTTATGATGCGAAGGGCTTGTTGAAGTCGGCGATTCGCGACGACGACCCGGTTATTTTTTTTGAAAGCGAGGTGATGTATAGCGAAATGGGAGAAGTTCCTGAAGAGGAATATCTGATTCCTATTGGCAAAGCAGACGTGAAGCGCGAAGGAACGGATGTGACGCTGGTGAGCTATAACAAGATGATGAAGATAGCGCTGAAAGCCGCAGAAGAACTTGAAAAGGATGGCATCAGTGCCGAAGTGATTGATTTGAGAACGATTCGTCCTTTGGATATTGATACGATTATCGAATCGGTGAAGAAAACAAACCGCTTGGTGGTGATTGATGAAAGCTGGCCTTTCACTTCAATTGCCAGCGAAATATCCTTTCAGGTGCAAAGACATGCGTTTGACCATTTAGATGCTCCGGTGTTGAGAGTAACTGGTGCGGATGCCTCGATGCACTATGCACCGAATCTGGTGGAGGCCTATCTTCCTTCGGTAGCGAAAGTGATTGATGCGGTGAAGATTGTGAGTTACGCGAAAGGATAGGCCTCGGCTCCGCTCGGCCTCCTCCTAAATTCTTCTCCGAAGGAGAAGGACTTTAACAGCCGGCATCTACTGATATTTGAATTCCCCGTACTGGCTTTTTATTACTACTTCATTTTTATCGGAGGCCTCCACGTGGCCAATTACCTGAGCGGCAATGCCAAACGATTGAGCCACATCAATGATTAAGGAGGCGTATTTTTCGTCGGTGTATATCTCAAGCCGAGTACCACAGTTCATCACCTTGAACATTTCTTTCCAATCTGTTCCCGATTCTCTTTGAATCAATTGAAACAAAGGAGGAACGGGGAGCAAATGATTCTTCACCATCCGTAGATTTTCAACGTAGTGTAGCACCTTGGTATGCGCGCCGCCTGTACAGTTGACAAGCCCACTCACCTTTCCGGGAATTTCTTCCAGTATCTTTTTTATCACCGGAAGATAAGTGCGGGTAGGAGAAAGTAAGGCCTTGCCGATATTAAGGGGTGTGCCGTCTAAATCGTCCGTTAGTTTCTTGCTGCCACTGTAAACAACCGAATCATCAATCGCTGCATCAAAAGATTCAGGATACTTGGTCGCATATTGTTTAGCCAACAAATCATGTCGGGCAGAAGTCAGGCCGTTGCTACTGATGCCGCTGTTATATTCCTCCTCGTAGGTGGCATGACCATAAGATGCCAAACCAACAATCACATTGCCCGGTTGAATATTTTGAGTGAGAATGAGTTTATCTTTCTTCATCCTGACCACCATCGAGGCATCTACCGTCGTAGTACGAACGCAATCGCCCAGGTCAGCAGTTTCTCCGCCCATGAGTTGAATATTCACACCGTGGTCTTTCATCCGCTCAATAAACTCGTTGCCGCCTTTAATAATCTCGGCAATCACTTCACCGGTAATCAGATTTTTGTTGCGGTTGATTATAGAGGTATAAACAAAGTTATCAGTCGCACCCACACAAAGCAGGTCATCCAGATTCATGACCATCGCATCTTGCGCAATACCGCGCCAGACCGAAATGTCGCCTGTTTCTTTCCAGTATAAGTAGGCCAGAATAGATTTGGTGCCAGAACCATCACTGCTCATGACGTTGCAGAAGCTGTCATCCCCTCCGAGATAATCGGGATAGATTTTACAAAAGGCCTTTGGATATAAACCATGATAAAGGTCTTTCACCGCAGCGTGAACCTCCTCTTTCCCAGCCGAAACGCCTCGCTTTTCGTACTTCTCCATCTTCTCTTTAAATCTAAATCACTTTATATCCCACCGCGTCTGCCACCTTCTTCAAACTGGCATGCAGGTTTCTAAACTGCTCGAAATTCAATTGCTGCTCGGCATCGCTCATCGCAACCTTCGGATTCGGGTGTGTTTCAATTAGTAATCCATCTACACCCATCGCGACACAAGCTCGCGCCAAATCCGGAACTCCATAAGCATAGCCAATCGCATGACTGGGATCGAGGATAACCGGAAGATTTGTGTTCTCCTTTAACCACGCCACGCCACAAAGATCCAACGTGAATCGAGTCTTTGTTTCAAATGTGCGAATACCCCGTTCACAAAGAATCACATGAGGATTGCCGCCGCTCAAAACAAACTCTGCAGCTTGAACAAACTCTTGAAGCGTCGTCCCAAAACCTCGCTTAATCAATATGGGCTTTTTGCTTTGTCCGCATTTGCGAAGGATGCCGTGGTCATACATACTCTTGGCACCAACCTGAATGATGTCGGCATATTCAATCACTTCATCCACATGAGTACTGTCGCGCACTTCGGTGATGATTTTCAATCCGTATTTGCTACGCATCTTATCCAGCAACTTCAGTCCCTGCAAACCAAGCCCCTGAAAGGTATAGGGAGAAGTGCGCGGCTTGTATGCACCGGCGCGAAGAACCTTCACGCCCAATTCTACGCAGAGTTTAGCCGCTTGCTCAATTTGCTCTTCTGATTCTACACTACAGGGACCGGTGATGACCAAAGTGTTATTAGTGTTGCCACCAATACTTACCTCACCAATCTTTATCTCCCGCTTTGCAGGTATATACTTTTTACTGGCCAATTGAATATCACTCTCGGTAACAAACACTTCATCTGCCGCGTCTCTTAGCTCCTCATCGGCTGCCTTGATCTTGGAAGAGGTAACCAAAACAAACCTTCCATTCTCGAAAAGTGTGCTCTGATACTTCAAAGCCAATCTCTCGGCCTCTGCTTTGTTTATTTCCTTTTTTAGATGGATAATCATCAAACTCTAATTAAATTATTCAGTAAAACCGTGCCCTTTAGTTGGCCATTTTCATTCACGACGGGCAAAAATAGTACAATAAAATTCAGGTCATTCAAGAGGCGAACAATACCCGACACGGTTGTATCTTCTCTAATAGCAATCGGATTTCGATTGATCACCTCTTTCAAATTGACCGCGTTAAAATCTGAGGTACTGCTTAATAGTCCTCGTCGAATATCTGCATTGCTGACCACCCCCGAAAGCTTTCCGTCATTATTAACTATGAGTGCGAAGCCCAGTTTATAATCCTCGATAGCTTGCAAGATTGTTTTGAAATCTAGATGCTCTTCATAAAGAACCGGCAAATACTTTGTCCCGGTCATGAACTCCTGCACTTGGAAATTGCGATGACTCTCTTTAGGGGGCTGATGAAAACTCAACATGCCCGAAGTCAGCGATTCATGATTGACCAGATAGCTGCCCGAAACCACCGCATTCACCCCCAACATCCGCAGGATATAGGCAATCTGATCGTTGACACCGCCATCGGCATGTATCTTTTTCTTCGGAAAGCGGTGTTGGAAAGAAATGATCCTTTGAAAACTTTCCCGATTGAACTCTCCCCCACTCTTTCCGGGAGTGGTGCTCATCATCACCACAAAATCATACGATGCTTCTACTTGCTCAAAAACATCTATAGGTGTAGAAGAAACGATTGAAAGCCCAAATTTCGTGTTCAGTCCTTTAGGAAGAACAGGAAATTCTTTCAGGTTCTCATACTGAAAGCTGACGAATTCAATCTCCAGGTTTTCAATGTGCGAAAAATATTTTTCCGGTTCCGAAGAAATAATGTGGAGGTCAATAGGGGTTTTGCTAACCTGCCGAATCCGCCGGATGTCGTCAAAAGCTTTGTCATCATCAGCACAATCCACATGAAGCATATCAATAGCATCGGCATCCAGGTCTTTGACCAATTGCTCTAAACCCTTTTCTTTTCTGTAAGAATATATAGATGCTGAAATCTTCATGTCGTTAAAACAAATAACCGACTATTCGATATCGTATTGCAAACGCAACAAGTTGTTGTAGATGCCCTGTTCCATTTTTGAAAGTTCATCGTGTGATCCTTGTTCTACAATTCTACCTTTCTTAATCACCAAGATTATATCTGCTTCGCGAATGGTAGAAAGGCGATGAGCAATGATAAAGGTGGTGCGATTTTTCATTAGTTCATCTAAAGCCTGTTTCACCAGCTTTTCACTCTCCGAATCTAAAGCCGAAGTGGCTTCATCCAAAACCAGAATCTTAGGATCGCGGAGAATAGCCCGCGCAATAGCAATCCGTTGTTTTTGTCCTCCTGAAATCTTTATACCCCTCTCTCCTACTAAGGTATCCAAGCCTTCGGGAAATGAATTGATAAACTCCAGAGCGTAGGCCTTCTGAGCGGCTTGAGTGATTTCTTCTTCCGAAGCACCGGTCTTTCCGTAAGCAATATTTTCGCGAATGGTTCCTCCAAAGAGCATCGTGTCTTGTGGCACCGTTCCAAAGTTCTTACGAAGCGCTGTTATGTTATAATCACGGATACTCTTCCCGTCAATCAAAATATCGCCGCCTCCAAAAGGATAAAGCCCTGAAAGCAGTTTGACTATCGTTGATTTACCCGAACCACTTGGGCCAACCAGCGCTACCTTCTTCCCGGCATCCACCTTAAAAGATAAATCATGAAACACGGGCATGTCCTGACGGGAGGGATAGGCAAAGGAAACGTCCCTGAATTCTACCACCCCGCGAACCGGTGTAGAGATGAACTCATCTGCTGTCCGGGTTTCACTGACTTCCTCAAGGATTTCATTGATGCGCTCCGAAGCACCCACCGTCTTTTGAAGTACCGTGTAACTTTCACTCAAACCAGCCAGAGAACTGCCGATGAAGATTGTGAGCAGGAAAAACTGAATCAAATCACCCATGGATATCCCCCCCTTCGCCACTTCATTCAATCCGGCGTACACAATCAGCACAATGGTTCCGAACATGGCAAAGATGATGAACGAAACAAAAGCCGCCCGATACTTCGCTGCGAACATTCCAATATCAGCTACACTCTGGGCAATGCGTGAATATCGGCGAGTTTCATAACCTTCATTCGTAAAGGCTTTCACCACATCTACCGCCTGAAATGTTTCTTCAACTATTGTATTCGACTCTGCTAATTCATCTTGTGCCTTGCGCGAAATGGTGCGGATGTATCTTCCAAACAAAACTGCAGAGACCACCAACACCGGCAACAAGGCAAGAATGATAAACGTCAACTTGACTGAGACGGCCAACACAAAAGGAATACAAACGATGGGCAACACTAATTGCCGGACAAAAAATGCCAACTGGTTGGTCAATGCCTCTTGCAGCTGCGTCACATCTGAAGAAATCCTTGACGTGAGGTTACCCACCCGGTTGTCCTCAAAAAAGCGAATAGGCAGCGTAATAATCTTTTCATACAGCGTCCGTCGGATGTCTGCCATTGCATGTTGGCTAACATATTCAAACAGATAAATTCTGAAAAAAGAAAGGATTGCCTGGATCAAAAGCACTGCTCCCAAAAGCAAGCCTATCTCTTTCAGCTTCTCGGGACTGATTTCGGAGGAATAGGCATTCACTAAAGCATTGATCTGCTGCAATTTATTTTCGGCAGCCATATTGGAACTCAAAACGGCCTTCAGCTTCACCACCATTTCTTTGGCCGGAGAAGCCGCATCCACCAGCTTGCCAAAACCACCGGGTATAAAACTAACTACACCGGTAGCCACTACCAAGCAGATCATCCCTACAATAAAGCGCCATTTATAGGGCAGGATAAACCGATAAATCTTTAGTGCGCTAACCATTTCCTTCCCGGAAATGATTTTCTTCTTTTTCTTCTCTTCACTTAATGCAGCCATGCAGAATAATTGCAGTGCAAAAGTATTTTTATTGAGGACTAAGAAGGGAGGGACTTAAAACAACATCCTGTATTGAGGCAGAATAAACAGCCCTTGCTGGTATTCGTTGTTTAGGGTATTTGTGCGTGGGTTATACACCTTGCGGAAAATATTCTTGATATTAAATATGTTCTGGAAATCGGTAGAGAATTCATGCGTCATCTTTTTAAAGCTAAATCGGTAGCTCAGTTTCATATCCATGCGGAAATAGTCCTTATACTTCTGCGAAAATGCCTGCTTATCAAGCAACACCTCGGCGCGGGCTGCTTCACTGGCCAGGAGGTCAATCGGAGTATAATAACGACCGCCGGCAGTGGTGATCTTAGCATCGGCGGCAAAGGTATGGCGCTTCACTTTGTTCTTTTTTCCTCCAAACAAAATCTGGTAACCGCCCAAAGCATTCACTACATACTTTCCGTTGAAGGCCGTGTTCCGCCAAATATTATCGCTCGCTTTATAATGCGATTGGAAGATGGAACTGGTCACTAAGAAGTAATATCCCTTGCTGAAAAACTTCTCTGCCGTAATTTCCAAGCCATAGTTTCTACCCTTCCCCTTATTCACCAGATAGGTATTATCGGGTGTTCCAAAATCGGCACCGGCATTCAACATGCTGAACGAACTGCGGAACTGCTCAATCGGCACTTTGTCAATATATTGAAAATAGGCCTCGGCCTTGATGTGGAAATCCTTTAGAAAGAACCAGTCATAACCCAACACCAAATGCTGACTGCGCGAAAAGCCCATGTTGAGGTTGGTTGGCTTGCCGTCCATAGCGACCAGATCGTAGTTATAGTAAGTAGGCAGGGGCTGCACTTGGTGATGCAAGCCATAACCCAAGCTGACCGACTGCTTCTCGGTGAATTGGTATTTCAAACTGACGCGCGGCTCGGCTGCAAAGCTTTTGCTGATGCTGAAGAACTGAAAGTGCAGCCCGCTATTGAGCGACAACTGTTCGCTGAACTTATGCTTCCACATACTGTACAGTTGCGCCAGCGCACCATAACCGGTGCCGTATTTGCGCGGATAGAAACCTGTTTGAATCAGCACGCTATCAATAAATTTAACGTCATAAACATCTACCATCACGCCGGAAGTAACCGTATTGCGCGAATCTATTTTGTAGTTATACATCAAGTGGGCGCTATACTTATTCTGCCGCATCAATACCTTTTGATTGCGCACAATCTCTTCGCGATTATCCGGATTGATAGAATCAATATTCACCACTGCGGCTTATGGTGCGAAGCCCCCAACATCAACTTGTAGTAAGATTTTTTGTTGATGAAGTAGGTGTGCGAAAAACCAACGATACCGGTGCGCACTTTATTATAAAGGTCTATGTTTTCATTTCCATAAAGATTGCGCTGGGGTTTGCTAAGATCCACCGATGAACCGAGCAATTCAATCTGGCTCAAACCACCCAAGCCCCAAAAACGGAAGACACCGGCCTTCTTGGTCGGCACATCTATCTTGAAGTTCAAATCCTGATATTGAGGCACCGCCGTTCCGGTTCCGAAATTTGCTTTCAGCAATTTGAACAGCGCCAGCGTGGAGTAGCGATAGTTAATCAGAAAAGTTGCCTGACTTTTCTTCTTCGCAAAAGGCCCTTCGGCTCCGGCTTCAATCCCGTTGAAACCCAACTGCGCCATGAACTCATACTTATCCTTATTGCCTGAGCGCAAAGCCAGATCAAACACGCCGGAAAGCGCATTGCCATATTCGGAAGGGAAAGCCGAGGTGATGAAATCGCCGCGCTGGAGCGTGTTGTTGTTCAACATGCTCACCGGTCCACCGGTGCTGCCGAAACCGGCAAAGTGGTTGGGGCTGGGAATATCAATCCCCTCCAAACGCCACAACATACCCATCGGCGAATTGCCCCGGATGATGATGTCGTTTCGCGCATCATTCGCACCGCTCACACCCGCAAAGTTCGACGCCATGCGCGAAGGGTCGTTCCGGTTGCCGCTGAAGCGGCTTGTCAATTCCACATCAAATGAACGAGCGCTCACCACCGCGAATTCATTATGCACCTGTCCGTTTTCTTTTTTTGCCGAAACCACCACCTCCGACATCTCGTTCACCTTCTCCTCCATCTCCAAATTCAGGTTCACTTCCTTACCGGCAATAATCAACAGGTTTTGTACCGTCACGTCTTTATAGCCCATGTAGGAAACCTTCAGCGCCAATCTGCCCAGGGGAACTCGAAGATTGAAGTAGCCGTTTATGTCGGTCACCGTACCGTTCACGGCACCGGTATCTATCACCACCACCTTCGCTCCTATCATTGGATATTTGGAATCCTTATCCAACACGTGCCCGCGAATCATCTTCCAGTTATCGGCAGCATGAAGCCCCTGCAAAAAAATAAAGCAGAGCGCCGTGAAAATGATTTTATAAAGTGTAGAAGATTTCAAATGCAACACCTGTAGTTTTCGCGCCGCAAACAAAATGAAATTCAGTTAATTAGCAATGACCTATACGCTTTTGACAAGGGGTCATGACCCCTTGTTACACTCTACCCTCTACTCTCTCTATATAACAAGGAGTCGTGACCTCTTGTCGTTCTCTGCTTTCTATTACAATCCCACTTCTGCTCATCCTTTTATTAAAAAAGCCTTCCCGCATTTCGCGAGAAGGCTTTTGTCGAAACCTTCCAAGTCTTTGAGACTTGGAAGGTTTGCTCACCTCCTGATGTACACCCTCGCCATACCGGTCACGAGGCCGGGGTTGTTGAGGATAAGGAAATTGCGGCCCGGTGCCCAGCCCAGATCGGCGGCGTGTTCTTCGCGGGCTATGTGTTGTGTGAAATCGAGCATGATAGGGCCTACGCCATCGTTGGTGGCAGAGAAACCCGCCTGAAACGGCACATTGTCGGGGCTCATATTTTGAATCGTGATGACCGTATCGGCTTTCATTTCTTCCAGAACGTAAGAGAATAAAGTAACCACCGTTAAACCAGACTCCAGTACCGGAAATACTTCAAAATCATCTTCATCGAGCGTGCGCAACAATTCCATATCCCAAAATTCCAGAACGGTCAATGGAGTGGTCCGGTATTTGTTCATGAGTATTCCCAGATGTCCGTACATCTCAATGGCACAGAGCACCCGCTGGGCTTCGAGGGCATTTGAATAGCCCGTAATAGATGCATCGCCTCCTTGTTGCAATAACCGGGCACCATCTATCACGTTATAAAAAGATTGAACGGTATTACCTAAAGCGATTAAAGTAGGATCACCGACATAAGTTGCCAGCTTTTCATACAAAGTTTTTACCGCAATGATTCGCGTTTCATAAGTTCCTTTTTGGAAAGGCATTCGGCGGTCGGGAAAAATATTTTTTTCCTGTTCGCTGCCTTTGGGATAGGTAGCAAAGACCGGCCCCTCCCATATATTCAGGTTCACATTGAGCAGACTGAACAGATTGGTGATACTCAGCGTCTGGCTTTCGTGGCTGCCCTCAGATCCTTGCCAATTTGAATAGAGTTGGACGAACGCCAGATGTATCGGTTCATAGGCGGCTCTCAATGCCTCAATATCAGGATCGCTGGGGGCCAACTGCACTAAGCGGCCATAGTGATCGTTGTCAAGGCTCAACATTTTTTTAAAGTTTCCCTTGGTTTGATTATTAAACTGGTTTTGCAGATAGTGCCAAGGATATTTATTTGATACGCCCATAATGGATTGATTTATTGGTGATTAAATATTCTTTACTATACTGTTTCCAAGCCTGTGCTTTCTTTTCCTGTTTCGAAATTTAATAAGCAGCTTCCGATTTGTCCGTCCCCATCACCTCCTGCGCCAAGCAGGAACTAATCTGACCGTTCATATTACTTCTTGCGTCAAGCATCAAGCCATCTGACCGTTCATATTAGCTCATGTGCCAAGCATAAAATAATCCGACCATCCATATTGCTTCATGCGCTAAGCACGGAACGATTTGACCGTCCACATCGCTTCATGCGTGGAGCATAGAACGGCTTGCTCGTCTAAGTTTGATGATGCTGATTTCCGCTTAATCATTTTCCAAAGAACTTTGATAGTGCGAAAATATAGAGCAGGTGGGAGAAAGAGAAGAACTAAAGTTCGGATTTTGGTTCCAAATCTGGCTCTGGCTTCACTTTAATTTCGTGTAGCCAGGGAGCCATCTCGCAGAGGCGTTTACATTCACGGGCATTGAACAGCGGCTGCCCCCGGAAGCATCCCTCTTTGTCAAAACCCATGTGCAGTGCTTCATAACTCAACATAGGGGTGGTCTTAATGCCTAATTTGTTTCGAACCGCAAGCCGGAGCTTTTTACCGGCCTTTGGTTTCTTGCTGATAAAATCGCCGACCATTTCGTCGGGCATAGCGAATATAGACATCGCGATGATTTTGGCATCTTCTTCATATATCACCACTTGCGGTGTTACCACAAAAAAAATCTGCTCCATGTGTCAAACTTTGCGTTGCATAAAATTAAAATAGATTTATGAAATGGCAAAATTGAGGGAGGGCGAATGCTGAGTTTGGAATGCTGAGTGCTGAATGGAATACAGAGGGGGGCTATTTCATTCAGCACTCAGCACTCCCAATTCAGAATTACCAATATCTTTACAGACAAGACATCACGATATGAAAAGAGCGCTACTTCTATTTCTCCTGTTAAGTTTATTTTGCTTTGGCTATTCGCAATCATCTTGCTTTTCTATAGATATAGGAAGTGATACTACGTTGCCTTGTGGAAGCAATTGTGTCTCACTTTCAGTGTCAGGGGCTATTCCGCGCGCTACAGATTCATACTCGGTAAGTCAAATCGCCTATCAACCATTTCCTTATGACACAGGCACAGAAGTTTTGATCAATATTGACGACTGGTGGTCTTCCACCATTCCGATTTCTTTTCCTTTCTGCTTTTTTGATAAAACCTATACTCATCTTCTAGTAAGTTCAAATGGGGCTATCTCTTTTGACACTTCGTATGCCAACCAGTATGCAACCTACGTGATAAATGACTCAGTTCCTTCATCAGGTATCCCAGAAGGCTACCGAAATTCTGTCATGGGGCCTTTTCAGGATATAGATCCGCACTATCAGGGTCATTATTACCACAACGTTATTGGCACCGCGCCTTGTAGGAAGTTTGTGTTTTCATGTTTCGATATCCCCTATTTCGGAGATCCGAATAGCGGGACCAATGGATTTTGTTCCAGCGCTATGTTTGCAACGAATCAAATCGTGTTGCATGAGGGAACTAATATCATTGATATAAACATTGCAAATAAGGACACTTGTCCAAATTGGAATGGAGGGGTCGCAATAGAAGGCATAATCGGGCAGAATGGTACAAAAGGATACGCTGTTCCGGGCAGGAACTATCCGTCTTCCTGGACCGCCCAAAATGATGCGTGGCGCTTTGCCCCGGCAGGTAATTATTCAGGCACCATATCGTGGTATCAGAACGATGTTATTATGAGTGGCAGCGGTCCTTTTACGCTGTGTTCACTACCTCCACAAACAAAATTTTCCGTTCAGGGTACTTTTCTTACTTGTACGGGCGATCAGATTGTTTTAGAAGATTCTTTCAAGGTTACATTGTCTGGAACGCTAACCATCGGGCCCGATAGTTTAAAGCATGTGTCCTGTTATGGGGGAAGCAACGGAGGAGTAAAAATGAAATTGGAAGGTGGCATCCCACCGGTTGCGTATGGATGGAATACCGGAGATACTTCACTACAGCTTCAAAACCTTATGTCGGGCATTTACATTTTTACGGCCACCGACGGAAGTGCTTGTGTACTGAGCAAGACAGTAGTGATTGAAGAACCGGATTCTATGAGGGTCTATATGTCTAAAACAAACACTTTGCCTGGGCTGTCAACCGGAAGCATTTCGGTGGATAGTATTCATGGGGGCACTCCACCCTATAATATCAGCATTAATTATTGTTTTCAATGTCCGAATCCTTTTGAGGATTTGCCTTCGGGAACTTATACCATTGTAATAGCTGATAGTATTGGATGCATAAAATCAACCACAATAACCCTTTCCGAAATATCAGGGATTGAAGATTTGGACGATGAAGCTATCAGCATCTACCCCAATCCATCTTCCATGAATAATATCAAATTATCAATTACCAATGAGCTTGTTGGAAGTTTGATGGAAGTGTATGATGTGAATGGAATGCAGGTGTTTCAAACAACAATCAACCAACAACAAACAACGATCTCTCCGGCCTTATCTGCCGGAGTGTATTTCATCCGTATTCATTCCGAAAGAGCGAGCGTGGTGAAGCGGTGGGTGAGGCTTTGAAAGTGCTGAATGGAATACAAGTACAGTTTCACGCAGAGGCCGCAAAGAAGATACCACGCAGAGGACTCAAAAGGAATATGGCTAACCTCTTTGCGCGCTTTGCGATGGCCTTCGCGCTCTTTGCGTGAAACGGTATTCAGCATTAGCAATACAGCATTCTACATATCTTTAAGTAAAAGACATTACGATACAAAGAAGGCTGGTATATACACAGAAGATAAAGACCACTATTTTCGCCCCGATGAAAGCAACCGTGATAACTATTGGCGATGAAATCCTCATCGGTCAGATTGTAGATACCAACAGCGCCTGGATTGGGCAACGATTTAATGAACTGGGAGTGAAGATCCATGAAATCATATCCTGCGGCGATAACAAGGAACAAATTATAGATGCGCTGAACCGCGCCAGGCGCTCTTCACAACTCGTTCTAATGACCGGCGGTCTGGGCCCCACGCGCGATGATATTACCAAGGACACTTTGGTGGAATACTTCGATACAGAACTGGTGTTGGATAATGATTTGTGGGAGCAGATAAAAGAAATCTTCGCGAAGCGAGGTAAACAGGTTTTGGAACTGAACCGTTCGCAGGCCATGATTCCCAAAAACTGCACCATGCTCCCCAACCAGAAAGGAACGGCACCGGGCATGTGGTTTGAACAGGATGGTGTGATTTTCTTGTCTGTACCCGGCGTGCCTCACGAGATGAAGCACGTCATGGAAAACCAGGTGTTTCCACGATTGAAGGAACGATTTTCGTTTCCCAGCATTGCCCATGCTTCTATTATGACCGCCGGTGCCGGCGAATCCATTCTGGCAGATATGCTGACAGAGTTTGAGGATCAACTTCCAACGCATATCAAACTCGCCTATCTTCCCAATCTGGGCGTTGTGCGACTTCGTTTATCTGCCTTTGGAGGAACAATTGATTTGAAGCAAGAAGTGCAGGAGCAGAAAGAAAAGATGAAGGCCGCCTTGGGCAGTCTGGTCTATTGCGATGGGGAAGAATCATTAGAAGTTACGATGGGCAAGATGCTGTTAAACGAAAAAGCTACCGTTTCCTGTGCCGAAAGTTGCACCGGTGGCTATGTGTCGCATCTGTTTACCTCTGTGCCCGGCAGTTCCAAATATTTTGAAGGCGGCGTGGTCTCCTACTCTTATGAGGTGAAAGAAAAACTGTTGGGGGTGAAAAACGCTACGCTGAATTCGGTGGGTGCTGTCAGCGAAGAGTGTGTGCGCGAAATGCTGACCGGAATATTAAAGGCCACCGGCACCACTTATGGTATTTCTATCAGCGGCATCGCCGGGCCGGATGGCGGAACCGCCGACAAACCCGTAGGTACAGTTTGGATAGCCGTTGGAAATAAAGATAGAATGGTGGCCAAGATGTTCCACTATTTCCCCGCCCGCGCGGAAAACATCCGTATGTTTAGCTACGCAGCACTCAATATGTTGCGCTTGTTTATGATGGAGAAGTTGAAATGATTTTAGTATTTTAGAGTCGTAAAACTTAAGCCATGCTGAAAAAAGAATACAAAAACCTGAGCATAGAAGAAAAGCTAACCTTAGTAGAAGAATTATGGGAAGACATCACGGACAACTTGCCTTCAGGGTTGACTGATGAACAAAAACAGATGTTAGATGAGCGGGAAAAACAATTGATGGATAAATCAGTGAAACTGCTGACATGGGAGGAAGTGAAAAGAAAGTTAAAACATAAAAGACAGGCATGAAAAGGATCTTGCTTTTGCCTGAAGCCTACCTTGATTTAGAAGAAGCAAAGAACTATTATGACGAGCAAAAAGAAGGATTGGGAACCGAATTTATATTGGCGGTACAGAATAGTCTCCATGAAATTTCTATTCACCCACTTCAATTTCAGGTAATTTATAAAAACGACAGGAAATGTAATCTCCATCGTTTTCCTTATGCCGTGATATATAAAGTTAGAAAAAATGATATCGCTATGAAGGCAGTGGCTCATTTAATGCGACATCCGAGGTCATGAAAGCGTAGAAAAGCATAGTAAGTGTTTGATTTAATTCAATTTTCTCCCCAATCCCTTTATTTTTGCCCCCTCTAAAAAGAAAGAATGGCGCAGTTTGAATTAATCATGCCTAAGATGGGTGAAAGTATCACCGAGGCAACTATTTTGAAATGGCTAAAGAAAGAAGGCGACAGCGTGAAGCTGGATGAGGCCGTTCTGGAAATAGCCACCGATAAGGTGGATTCTGAGGTACCTTCGCCGGTAGCGGGAACAATTTCTAAGTTACTATATAAAGAAGGCGACGTGGTAGCCGTAGGCAAAGCAGTAGCCATGATGGAGACCGAAGCCGTTGGCGTGCAAAGCTCCAACCCTGTTGTTGCATCTTCAAAACCGGAAGCAACATCGGTAAAGTCTGAAGTCCGAAATCCGAAATCCGAGACCTATACCACTCCTGTCAATGTGTCTTCTGACCGTTTCTATTCTCCATTAGTTTTAAATATTGCGCGACAGGAGGGAATTTCGATGTCAGAACTAGAACGCCTACCCGGCACCGGTGCCGAAGGACGGGTGACGAAGAAGGATATACTGACTTTTGTTCAGAATCCTACAGATCAACCTCAAGTCCAAGAAGCAGCGGTTCAGCAAGCATCTGTTGTGGAACAACCTAAGATTGAAAGCACTCCTGTTGTTGCTGCCAAATCCTACAGCGGCAACGTAGAAATCATCGAGATGGATCGCATGCGCAAACTCATCGCCGAAAATATGGTGAGGAGCAAGCAAACTTCGGCTCACGTCACCTCTTTTGTAGAAGCCGATGTGACCAATGTGGTTTTATGGAGAAACAAGATGAAGAAGAAGTTCCACGACATCTACAAAGAGAACCTGACCTTCACTCCTATCTTCATTGAGGCAGTTTGTCGCGCTATCCGCGATCTCCCTATGATTAACTGCTCGATAGACGGAACTAATATTGTTCTAAAAAAAGACATCAATATCGGTATGGCGGCGGCCCTGCCTTCCGGCAATTTGATTGTGCCGGTTATCAAGAATGCCGATATGCTGAATATCACGGGCATCGCGCGTCAGGTGAACGACCTCGCCGCCCGCGCCCGAATCAACAAGTTGAAACCTCATGAAATTGAAGGGGGGACTTACACCCTTACTAATGTGGGCACCTTTGGCAATGTGATGGGCACGCCGGTTATTCTGCAACCACAGGTGGCTATCATGGCAACCGGAGCGATTAAAAAGAAACCGGTGGTGATTGAAACCCCCGAAGGCGATACCATCGGTATTCGCCACATGATGTTTCTATCTCACTCTTACGACCACCGAATCGTGGATGGCGCGCTTGGCGGCACCTTCGTGCGAAGGGTGGCTGATTATTTAGAGAAATGGGATGTGAACCGAGATATCTAGTTGTTCCCTATTGATTTAGGGTAGCCTTACGGCAGTTCTTGATTCAGGAAGCAAGTACCTGAATTCACCAATTGATTCTGAAAGTATATTGGTTGAAGTGATCTGAGCTACGCTCCCATCCTAATTGGCCGGAGCCTGGCCAGTCGGCTCTTGGCTAGGCGGAGTAGATGGCTGACCACTTGGCTGAACAGAACCTTGTCCGGCTGGTGGTGTCGCTGTTGGAGCAAATGGCTGACTCATTTGCATCTGCTCAATCTCAGACTTTGGAAGTTGTTCCTTTTTCAATACCGCTTTCTTATCAATGAAGAAAGTGGTGGATAGACAAAGTACCATAAGAGCAATAGCAAAACCCCATGTTAGTTTTTCTACAACATCGGTAGAACGACGTGCGCCCAGCAATTGCTGACTAACTCCACCGAATGAAGAACTTAAGCCTCCACCTTTGGGGTTCTGAATCAAAACCACGGCAGTTAAAAGGATACAAGCAACAATAATAAGGATGGTGACGAGGATATACATAATCAGAAAATGTTTTTCAAGTAATTAATTCGGGCGGCAAATAAATCACTTTTTTCGGGATATTTTAATATCAGCATCTCATAAGCACGTATAGCCCTAGAATATTTTTTCTGCATTTCATAAACCTTTGCCATGGTTTCGGTCACTATATCCGGGTCTATTTCATTTTCATTTAGCAAAGCGACCCGTTCCGGCTTTTTACGCTTTTGAACCTGCTCTTTGATATACTCCTCCAAACCTTTTGAATAATGCGTTTCTTCTTCCACTAGTTTATGGAGGTAATCAGAAGCCCCCCCTTGTTGAATAATTTGGTCTAATTCTTCCTCTTCGGTTTCCTGAAGGTCTTCTTGTTCCGATTTTATTTCTTCCACAGAAATATCTGTTTCCGAAAATGCTTTTAGCCACTCTTCAAAAGTATGAGGTTCGCCTGTAGCAAATATTTCCTCTTCCACCTGAATTTGAATTTCAGGCGATTCTTCATCCGGACTAATATTATGGGATGTTGCTCAACTGCCTCAGCCGGTATATCATCCGAAACAGCAATTTCTGCTTCGGTAAAAATCTTCTCTTCTACTTCTTCCGTGAAAACCTTTTCTTCCGCTTCTTCTGTATAAATCTCCTCTTCTATTTCTTCTGTGTTAACCCTTTCCTCTGCTTCTTCCGTGCGAGATTCTTCATGGAGCGATACCGCTATATTCCAGTCCGGTTCAGATGGCCAAGTGCTTGTTTCCTGATTAGAAAATATATGGTACAACAATTCTCTATCCTGAGCATATAAAACGGCTAACTGAAGTTGTTCGTCAAATTTCGAGTTCTTTTCATCCTGATATTTCTTGGCAAGCAACAGGTGTGCCTGGTGGAAATAGGGATACTGTTGCACCATGTTTTCCAATTCAACGGTGGAATATTGATGAAGTACCTTAGAGAAATTGTCTGTATGGATATGCGGTAACATACGAGGCGTCCGTTTCCGGCTAAATTAAAATTTTGAACACAAGCTTCGCCGATATTACCACTTCACTAAGGCTTTTTGAAAAATATCGTCCACCAATTGTGTGTTAATCGTAGAGATCAACTGGTCTTCTATCGAACTAATATTTTCGGAAGATGAATATTGCGCAAAACGAGAAAAGTTCTCGGTCCAAGTATCTTTTGCATCCTTAGTATTGACAAACTCTACCTGGACTGAAATAGTCAGCTTATTTAATCCACTGGTCGCTCCGGCTATAGGCGCATCGCTCGAAAACGTATAGCCTACAATAGCTCCCTTGAATTGCAGATCGCCATCTATAGAGGTCAGTTTTAAATTGGCCTCTGTTTGAAATTTATACTTCAACCGATCGGTGAACAATTGAGGCAAAGAAGCCGGGCCGTTATTCGATCTGTTCTGAAACATCTCCACAGAGAAGGTTCGTATATCTGGTGGGATATTGGCTCCGCTAAATGAATACACTTTACAACCTTCCGATAGCGTAATGACTGAAACCACGAAAAGGCCCAAAAGCAAACGATTGCACTTCATGCTTTATTCCAGATCTAGTTTATAGTCCTTGATCTTTCGGTAAAGCGTGCGCTCGGATATTCCTAAATCTGCCGCTGCATCTTTCCTTTTGTTCTTATGTTTTTTCATCGCCCGGATAATTAGTTGTTTCATATTATCATCAATAGATAATGATTCATCTACCGTTTCGGTGTCCGTATATTCTTTTTCATCCGTGTAGATTACCGGTTGTTTCGTTGCTGAAGCGGACAATACGATTGGCTTCTCTCCCACTGTTGCTGAAACAGTAGAGGGGGTTTGACGCATGGTAACTCCGTCCATCTGCTCTTTGGTCACGTTGTAAACAAATTGTTTCAGATCGTTCAAATCCGTTTTCAAATCAAAAATCAGTTTGTATAGTATCTCTCTCTCCGTGAAACTACTTCCGCCGCTATCATAGCGTGTTTCTGCCAATGCCGGTAAGCGACTATCGGTAATATCCGGAACTATCTTTACCAATTCTTTAGCGCTCACATCTTTGTCTGCTGCCAGAATGGATATCTGCTCGGCCACATTCTTCAACTGTCGCACGTTTCCGGGCCAAGGATATTTCAAGATCAATTCCTTGGCATCTTCGGTCAGTTTGATTGTAGGTATCCGGTTCTTTTCAGAAAAGTCAGAAGTGAATTTTCGGAACAACAACAATATGTCTTCATCGCGGCTGCGGAGAGGCGGAATGTAAATAGGAACCGTAGAGAGCCGGTAATATAAATCTTCGCGAAACTTTCCAGCGCGAACGGCCTCCTGCAGGTTGACGTTGGAAGCCGCCACCACACGCACATCCGTCTTTAATACTTTGGAAGAGCCCACCCGAAGATACTCTCCCGATTCCAACACCCGCAGCAAACGAGATTGGGTGCCATGAGGCAGTTCAGCTATTTCATCCAGAAAAATAGTGCCGCCGTTCACGGTTTCAAAATATCCTTTGCGCGCCTCCTGAGCGCCTGTGAAGGAGCCTTTCTCATGACCAAACAATTCTGAATCAATCGTACCTTCGGGAATAGCGCCACAGTTGACGGCAATAAAAGGGTTATGCTTTCGGGCACCCAACTGATGAATGATGTGTGAGAAAATCTCTTTCCCTACGCCGCTTTCGCCGCTGATTAGGACGGTGAGGTCCGTAGCGGCCACCTTTTCTGCAATACTGATGGCATGATTAAGCGCCGATGAATTGCCGATGATACCAAACCTGTTTTTAATGCTTTGTATTTCCATCCTTAAATTTTCAATTAACCACTTGCCCGGTTAAGGTGCCTGATGTGCAGTCATTAACAAATACATTCACATAGCCACCCGGTTTCAGATCTCCTTTCGGAAAAACGATGACCTTGTTCTGAGAGTTCCTACCAAACAAATCTTGATCGCTTCTCGCTGATACTCCTTCTACCAGCACCTCAAAGGTTTTCCCTACGTCCTGCTGATTATGAATCAGCGCCAACTTGCGATGCAGATCTACTATCTCTTGCAAGCGCCGCTTCTTCGTTTCTTCCGGAACGTCGTCTGTATATTTTTTTGCGGCCAAGGTGCCTGGTCTTTCTGAATAGGTAAACATATAGGCCATTGAATAACCAACTTGTTCCATCAAGCGGAGCGTGTCGCGGTGTTCTTCTTCGGTTTCGGAGCAGAAGCCGGCGATGAGGTCGGTAGAGATAGCTGCTTGAGGGACGATGCGCTTCACCGCTTCGATGCGTTGCAAATACCATTCGCGGTCGTAGGTACGATTCATCATTTCCAGTACGCGTGAATTGCCCGATTGAACCGGCAGGTGAATATACTTGCAGATGTTGGGATACTTCGCCATTGTATGCAACACATCATCGGTCATGTCTTTGGGGTGCGAGGTGCTGAAGCGGACGCGCAGGAGCGGCGAAATCTGAGCCACCATTTCCATCAACTTGGCAAAATTGACAACACCTTCCTCATACTTCGCTTCCTGCAATTTCTTGCCTACCAGTTGGGGGTTTTCAGAAAACCGATATGAATCTACGTTCTGGCCTAACAAAGTGATTTCGCGATAACCATTTTGAAATAAATCGCGGGCTTCGGCCAGAATACTCCGGTAGTCGCGGCTGCGCTCTCTGCCTCTGGTAAATGGGACGACGCAGAAGGAACACATATTGTCGCAACCGCGCATAATGCTGACGAAGGCCGTTACGCCATTATTATGGAGCCGCACCGGACTGATTTCGGCATAGGTCTCTTCGCGCGAGAGCAGTACGTTTACCGCCTTTTGACCGGCACCGGCTTCCTGAATCAAGGCGGGCAAAGACCGATAGGCATCTGGCCCGGCCACAATGTCTATTAGTTTTTCTTCTTCTAGAAATTTCTCTTTCAACCTTTCAGCCATGCAGCCCAGCACGCCGATCAGCGCTCCCTTGCGACGTTTCTTCACTCCGCCCAGATGTTGGAGCCGGTAGCGAACCCGCTGCTCGGCGTTGTCGCGAATGGCACAGGTGTTTATCAAAATCAAATCGGCATCGTTAAACTCGGAGGTGGCATCATAGCCCTCTTGATGCAAGATGGCGGCCACTACTTCGCTATCGGCAAAGTTCATCTGGCATCCATAACTTTCGATATAAAACTTCTTCCCGTTTCTGGGTGTGGTAGCCGTGCGATTCAGGCTCAGCGCTTCGCCTTGACGCTCTTCATCCATAGTTTTTGGGTGAAGTGGAAGAATTTCTTCGTTTTGGTATCGGTCTTTGTCCATCATTTTGGGAGGGCAAATGTAAGGAATTGATGGACAAAATAGCTTTTGAGACTGCCTCGGCTTTGGGTGGTGGGAGCGGTCGGACCGCTCCTATTCGCCCGGCTGCCGCCATCATTCTCTTTGTTTATCTGATTAAAAAGGCAATCTTCGCGGCATGGCGCTCTGGGTTATACTTGCAATTATTCTTCTGGGGCTTGTCCTTATCTTTCTCGAAATCTTCTTGATTCCCGGAACCACCCTTTTTGGGATATTGGGCGGTGTGGCGGTCATTGTGGGAGTAATTTTGATTTATACCAATTATGGAAGCAAATGGGGCAATATTTCTGTATTGGTGAGCGTTGTTTTTGTTGCGGCGGCTATATTTGGTGGGTTTAAGTTGATTGAATCGAACAAAATGGCGATGAAAGCAGAAATTACGGGCAAGGTGAATGAACTGAATCAAAACGAGTTTCAGCTTGGCGAAAAAGGAACCACCGTTTCTGAGCTTCGTCCTAATGGAAAAGCAGTCATTAATGGTAATAAAACAGAAGTGTATTCTCTGGGTGACTATATTGCCCGCGGCACTGAAATAGAAATCACTAAAATTACGCACGATAAAATTTTTGTCAAACCTTTAAATACTTAAATCATGGAATTACCGGTATATGTCCTAGCGGGCATCATCATCTTTGCCATTCTTATTTTGTTTTGGCTGTTGCCTATTCCACTGTGGCTCTCGGCCAAATTTGCGAATGTGCATGTCAGTTTGGTGCAGCTTCTTTTTATGCGCTTTCGCCGCGTGCCGCCCTCTCTCATTGTCAATGCGATGGTTACGGCGACCAAAGCTGGCATCCCGATTGAGAGAGATTTGCTTGAAGCACATTTTCTAGCGGGTGGTAATATCAATAAGGTAGTCCGCGCGCTGATCAGTGCCGATAAAGCGAATATTGAGTTGGATTTCAAAGCAGCGACGGCGATTGATTTGGCCGGTCGTGATGTGTTTGAAGCTGTTCAACTTTCTGTTAATCCTAAAGTGATTGAAAGCCCTGCGGTGACTGCGGTAGCAAAAGATGGTATTCAGTTGATTACCAAAGCTCGGGTTACGGTCCGCGCCAATATCAAGCAGTTGGTAGGTGGTGCCGGCGAAGAAACTATTTTAGCGCGGGTCGGTGAAGGAATCGTTACCTCTATCGGTTCAGCTACTTCCCACAAGTCGGTGATGGAAAATCCTGATACGATTTCAAAAGTCGTGTTGGCCAAAGGTCTGGATTCTGGAACGGCCTTTGAAATTCTTTCGATTGACATTATGGATATTGACATCGGCAAAAACATCGGTGCCAGTTTGCAGATGGATCAGGCGAACGCCGACAAAAATATTGCACAGGCAAGAGCCGAAGAACGTCGTGCGATGGCCATAGCCTTGGAGCAGGAAATGAAAGCCAAGGCACAGGAAGCCAGAGCAAAAGTGATTGAAGCTGAAGCTCTAATTCCGATGGCGATGGCCGAAGCTTTCCGCAGTGGAAATCTGGGCATTATGGATTATTATAAGATGCAGAATATTCAGGCCGACACGACGATGAGAGATAATATCGCCAAAGGACCTGGTGATAAGAAATAAATTAGTTAGCCATTAGCAGATGGCAGCAAATGCAATACTGCCATCTGCTAACCGCCAACCGTCAATTAAAAAACTATGGAATTAAAAGAACAATTTCAGTCTGCGCAAGAGCGTGTAAAGTCTCTTACTCAGAAACCAGCTAACGATGAATTGCTAGAGCTTTATGCGCTATACAAGCAAGCCACCGAAGGCGATAACACGGGAGAAGAACCTAATGCTTTTGATTTTAAGGCAAAATTCAAATGGAACACTTGGAACTCCAAAAAAGGACTGAGCAGTGAAGATGCCATGCAGCAGTATGTGGCGCTAGTTGAAACGCTCATCGGTAAATATAGTAATTCTTAAAGGGTTGAGATTATCTCGGAAATAATATATTTGCGCCTCCTAAAAAAGCACCCGTAGCTTAACTGGATAGAGCATCTGACTACGGATCAGAAGGTTAGGGGTTCGACTCCCTTCGGGTGCACATAGACTAACAAGGGTTTCAGCATTTCTACTGAAACCCTTTTTTATTTTTAGCATACAAATCTTGGGATTGGGTTCAATTCTGCGAGGCGGTATTCGACAAGTAACGGATTCGGAAAATTTGGCTTTTAGTCACATTTCTGGAATCGCATATTACTGGAGCAACCTGCTCGCAGCTTAACGCACCGAATCCCCATGATGAAAAAAACCCTCAATTATCGCTTTTCGAAATGCAGTAAATAGGTTCTATCGTTAATCGAGTGATAAGAGGTTTAAGGAGAAAGCGTATTACCTATCTTTACTCATTGATTTATCCTAAATAACGCTATAGTTCTCCGTATAAAAAAACAGATAAAATAACTAACCCCCCCTGTGCTAATGCTTATGACCTAATCTATGCAAACCATTTCTACTGTTTCACTATAATCACCATCGCCCAAAAAATTCGACATACATGCGGAAATAATATCGCTCTTTAGGTTGGAGAAAAGTGAATTTTTCGTTTTTCTTATATCCGGTAATGTTGATCGAATGATTGTCAGAATGAGCAGCCAAATACCATTCACCTCCTTCGCGACTGGTACTGATTTCGATTACATAAACCGTATAATCATTCACTCGTTCCCATTCTAAACGAATCTTTGCTGATCGAAGCGCCTTCACCTTTTTAATCACTACAGAGGCACATAAAGAGGAGGCATTACGAGCCTTACGAGTCGTAAATCCGGCACTCATAATTTTCTCTGCATCGCCATCGCTTTTCTTTTGGATGTCGTAACCCAGAAGCCTGATTAGTTCAATGGCTTCTTTGTTTACCTCATTACGTTTTTTGATAATCAGGTGATCACCGCTTTTGGCACTATCAATCAAGCCCTCCAACTGGTTGGCCTTTGCCATTAGTACGGCAATAGCTGGTGATACCACAGGAAAATGAATATTTCCGGTCAGCATCAAAATGTGCATTCGCAAACGAGCCAGCACCTTTTCAGCCGAGGTCAGTTGACGGAAATTATAGGTAAGGGTCACTAATATGAATATAGGGCTGGAAGCAAACCAAACAGGTTTATAGGGTGGACGTAAATAATAAGTGTTGCAATGATTTTTTCGTCCGCGTTTCAGTTTGAGCGAACGGTTAATATGCTTTTTCATAACGATTAAATTTACGCTAAATACACTTCAAATATTGCATGGGTTTTGTCATTTAATTGTCATTTTTTGATGATGCAGTTGCATTACAGAAAAGGCGAGGTCATCAAACAAGCGGTATCACAATGAAAAGCAGTCCCTTCTTTTCGTTTATCCTCCACAGATATATACCAAGGATGCCAATGATAAATAGCAACGATGCCATTGCTATTTACCAACGGTGTCATTTTTAATTAGCAGGAGAGTCATTACTAAGTAGAAATAGTGTTTATGCTAATTAGTATCGGGGGGCTTGCTAATTAACATAGGGCCTATTGCTATATAGCAATAGGTGAGTTGGTAATTAGTATCACATGCATTGTTATATAGCATAAGGGTCGTTGCTAATTAGCAACGAGGGCATTGATATTTATCAATGAAGCCTTGTATAATGTTGTTTGGGATTTCTGAATGTTGAATGAAATGGAGGATGTCACTCAGCATTCAAGTCTCATCACGATTTTCGACTTTATCTGCTACCCTGTTTAGTCCGAGAAGTATAGATTAGAGATAAACTATCTCAACCTCCAGTTTGGCAAATGCGCGAACCATAGCGCTGACACCACAATATTTGTCTTGCGAAAGATTGACGGCTTTCCGGAACTTATCCTGGTCATCGGAATTATTCAGGCGAATGGAATATATAAGGCGGACTGTGTGGTAGGTTCTCGGATGTTGCTCGGTCATCTCTCCGCCCACCTTCATGCTGAAGTCTGTGAAACCCACGCGCATTTTGTTCAGAATATCTACCACATCTATACCGGTGCAACCGGCCAGAGAAGTGAGAATCAGGGCCTTGGGACGAACACCGGTAGAACTATCGCGTGCATCGCCATCAATGGCAATAGTCCTGCCGTTTTGCAAGGCATCAAACTTCAAATCGCCTTTCCATTTCACTTCAATTTCCTGTACAGCAGCCATATTTTGCGAGATTTATTTTTTAAGATAGGCTTTCATCGGTTCCCAGTAATATTGTTTCCATCCATCGGCAAGAGCTGCCGCTTTGTGTTCAGGTATATCAGTTTGGGTGAAAGTTAATTTAGTACCTGAAGGTGATTTTTCAAAAACAAAAGTGCAAGCAGAGAAATGATCATCGGGCCATCCGTCCTCTGCAAAGTGCCAGGCCTGCACAATCTTCTTCCCTTCTTCCAATTCTATATTATAGCCATGACAGTAGCCATCAAATATGTCAAACTTACCGCCCGGTTTTCTGCTCATCTTAATCTTTCCTCCGGTGATTGCTCCATGTTTTTTAGTATCCATAATCATTTCATAAACTTCCTTTGGCGAAGCTTTGAAAGAAACGGTTTGTTGAATATTTTTTGTCTTCATAGAGAATGTGTTTAAAGTTTCTTAACATCAATATACATCAATTCGTCATTCACCTTCAGTTGCGTATCCTTTTTCAGTTTAATAGAGGTGGTTTGCCATTCATCGCTACCGTTGATTCTTTTTTCTTGCCCCGCCGAATAAGAAATCACAAAAGGCATTCTGAAGTTTTTTACATCAACTTGCCAACGGTAACTCAGTTCATATTCTCCATGCTTTGTCTTTTTGAGCTTGTATTCCAAAACAGGAATGTTTGCTTGTTTCAAATATTGCTCAAAAACAGGGGCTAAATTGATACCTGACTTTTTGCTGATGTAGTTTGTTATCTCCTGATAATCTGTCGTCTTATATTTAAACGCTGTGTCGCTGATTCCCTTAACAATACTCCACCACAGTCCATCTTTGTTAATGATATGACGAATGGTGTTCAGCATTAACATTCCTTTAGCATACATATCGCCGTCGCCCTCTTCGTTCACTCCATAGATGCCTACTACAGGGTTTTTGTTTCCAACGGAAGTTTTTTTTGCATTAATGTATCTCATGGCCGTGTCCTTGCCAAAAAGACATTCTACATAAATGGCTTCAGAATAGGTACAGAAACCTTCATGAATCCACATATCTGCTATGTCTTTACAACTCACCGAATTGCCCCACCATTCATGACCCGATTCATGGATGATGATATAATCAAAGTCTAAGCCGATTCGCGAAAAATCTCTTCCGGCATAACCGGTGAGGTATTTATTGCCGTATGCAATGGCTCCCTGATGCTCCATGCCCAGATAGGGAGTTTCGACTAAAGCATAGCCATCATTCCAAAAGGGATATTTCCCAAGATATTTTTCATAGCAACTCATCATGGGCTTCACTTGCTTAAATTGTTGTTGTGCTTTTTCAAGATTGTAAGACAAGACATAATAGTCCAAGTCTAACTTTTCACCGTCGGCTGCCACATACTGGTCAGCAAAATGAACGTAGTCTCCAATGTTTAGTGTTACATTATAACTATTGATAGGATAGCTCACTTTCCAATGAAAAGTAGTCGTGTTATCCCCTCTCATATTTACATTCTCTTCTACCCCATTAGAAATACATTGCAGACCCGAAGGAACGGTACAGATAATTCGCATGCTATCCGGTTCATCGCTCAAATGATCTTTCATTGGCCACCAAGAACTAGCACCCATCCCTTCGCAGGACACACCAACCCAAACTTTTCCGTTGTTATCATACGTCCAGGTAAATCCGCCATCCCAAGGCGGACGCTTAGCTACAATTGGCTTGCCTTGGTAATACACGGTGATTTCGCGGGTAGAACCAGATGGTACTTCGTTTTCAAAATATACGAAGACCGCATTGAACTCTCTTTTATACTTCAATTCCTTTCCTTCGGAAATAATTTGAATGATGTTCATGTTTTCAAACAAATCAATCTGCATGACACGAAAATTATTCATCGCCTTGAACACAATTTTATTACTTCCACTGATTGAATGTTCTCCGGTATCTACTTTGATATTCAGCTCGTAATAGTTCACATCGAAACAGGTTCGTTCCGGACGAAGTGAACCTCTCAAGGTATCTGCCCTAGTGAATGTTTTCTTTTGCTCTCCTAATGCCTGGGCTGAGGTGGTAAACGTTAATAGTATAAAAAGAAAAGAAAAGAGAACGGGTTTTATCTGCATCATTGTAGTGGGTTTAAGCGTACGAATTTCAAATAATTTTTCCAGAACTTCGTCAAAGTATTAGCTATTTAACCTTATATATGGATTTGAGACTCGTACTTTCCTTTGCCGTCCCGGTAGCTTTTATATTGCTGATTGACTATTATGCCTTTCAATCGGTGAAGACTGCGTTTCAGCACTTATCTTTTAAAGGATATCTTTTTGCAGGCTATTGGACCATCACCATTTTAGCCGTTTTATCCATCCTGACCTACCGGACTATTGGCTATAAGTTTTTACCGCACGGTGTGGGCACCTTTATCGGAGCTTTTGTTGCCATCAGCGTTTTGAGTAAAGTAGTGATGATTCTTTTTCTCTTAGGAGAAGACATGAGCCGAATAGTTCGATTTGCAATTTCAAAATTTTCAGCCTCGCCTTCTTCCTCAACTGACATAATTACCCGTAGCCAATTTCTTAATCGTTTGGCAATTATGACTGCTGCTGTACCCTTCGGCACTCTGCTTTACGGCATTATTGCCAACGCCTACAACTATCAACTTCACAGAGTGAAGATCAGGTTTACTAACTTACCCGAAGCATTTAACGGGTTTCGGATTGTTCAACTTTCTGATATTCATACGGGCAGTTTTACCCGCACCGAACCAATTCAAAAAGCCGTCGAGACTATTAACAGACTAAATGCAGATGTCATCCTTTTTACCGGTGACCTAGTTAACAATACTGCAGATGAAATGGAAGGCTACCTTTCTATTTTTAGTAAACTTCAAGCTAGGCTAGGTGTATATTCATCTACCGGCAATCATGATTATGGAGATTATGCACAGTGGTCTTCTAAAGAAGCCAAAGAAGAAAACTTCAGCCGGTTCATTGATGTTCATCGAAAGTTGGGGTGGAAGTTGCTGATGAATGAACATCATGTTTTTGAAAAGAACGGGGATAAGATTGCCCTAATCGGACTCGAAAACTGGGGTGCCGGGCGATGGTCGAAATACGGAAAGTTTGAAAAAGCTTATCGCGGCACGGAAGAAATTCCATTCAAAATTATGATGAGCCATGATCCCTCCAATTGGGATGCTAAAATTCGCCCCAACTTTCCAGACATTGATTTAACTCTCAGCGGGCATACACACGGGGCACAGTTCGGCATTGAAAGTAAATGGTTGAAATGGAGTCCTTCCCAATGGGTATATAAACAATGGGCCGGTTTATATCAGGAAGGTACACAGTATTTATATGTTAACCGGGGATTCGGTTTTATTGGCTATCCAGGTAGAATAGGCATCCTTCCCGAAATAACCGAAATAACTTTGGTGAAAGCATAATCAATTATTGCTTCTGACCAATATCATAGTTCAACTTTGGATGCAACTCTGTATATTTACAGGACTTAAAAGATTATTATGGTTTACAGACAATTTTATTCTGAATTAGGGAAGTTGCTTTATGCTGTTGCAGATGTAGATGGGGTGATTACTCAGAAAGAAAAAAAGGCGCTGAAAGAGATGGTGCGTGCTGAACTCGTCCCCGAAGAAGAACACACTGACAAGTTCGGAACCGATGTTGCCTTCTACGCTGAAATCGAGTTTGACATTCTCGAAGATTCTATGATTGAAGCAGAAGATGCCTTTGAATCATTTATCCAGTTTATAGAAAATCATCACAGTGCTATCAACCAAAATATGCGTGACGTGATATTGAAAATCGCGGTTCGTTTGGCCGATGCTTACCACAAGACCAACAAAAAGGAAAAGGCCCTTTTAGAAAAACTGGAACGCAAACTCAAAGCGCTTCCGGTAGGGAAATAATTAGAAACATTTTCTTCATTCCGCGAACCGGTAAGTAAGGGTAAAAGGCACCCTCTTCCATCCAATTCCATTTTTATTCCTTCGGATAATAAAATAGATACTAACTGTCCCTAAAAAGGCATTTTTAGATACCGCAGCCGCTGAATTGTTAAAAAATGGGGGCAAAACGCGAAAAACGCGCTGATATTAGGTTGACATAAGCTCATTCTAGGTTGGAATAAGTTCATTCAGAACTGGCATGAGCTCATTCGTGGCTGGGATGATCTCACCCAAAGCTGACATGCGTTCATTCCAAGCGGGTATAAGCTCACTTTGAGTCGGAATGAACTCATTCATACCTCAAGTGAGTTCATTGTGGGGAGGAAATAGTGCATTCTTAACTTGAACGCAGACTTGCTAATGCGACATAAGTTTTAAAAAGTTGAGAATTCCATCATCATCTGTTTGACTGTTTTTAAAGCAACCATCCATGAAAGTGTGCCTCGCGGCTACAGGTCGAATTACATCTCCCTCTCAATCGCATTATAAATTGCTCTCACCACCCGAACCAGATTGCTGATGACGAAATAAAAAAGCGTAATGGATATTAGCATCATCCGATACTCTTTCATCTCCACGTTCCAGATACTGATACCGGTTAACCACTTAGCAGAAAGAAAAAGGATAATCACAACGAGGACATATAAATAGTATGACGGAATGGTGTAGCGCAAATAACTTTTGTAAGTAATAGAAATAACCGTGTTGATAATCGTATAGAATATCAATGCAATCAGCGCGGCGAAAAAATCTTCACCTGATATTTTCTGCAACAGGTGGCAAATCGTCATGCCGCCCCAGCCAATTACAACGGATGCGATTGCCTGTATGACTGGGGTAGCACGCTTGTGAATAAGAGTAAAATCTACTTCAGCCATGACGGCAAAGCTATACTTAATATATGTAAGCAACCCATACGAAGGTTAAATTGTCTACATTATAAATGTCATTGTTGAAAAAGTAAGTTATTATGAGTATCTTCATGCTTGGGTTAGGGTTACTTTTACATGTCATTTGTAATGTATTTTCTTTGATTAAAAACAATTTATGCGGAAATCTGTAATTGCTCTTTTTGTTCTATTCAGTTGTTATTTAGGTTTTGGACAAGTTGTTCCACCAGAAGGGTTTAATTATCAGGCCGTTGCCAGATATGCTAGTGGAAGCGAGATTGTCAACCAACGTATTGGTGTGCGGATTTCCATTAACGACGGAAGCAATCCTTATTATAAAGAGACCCATAAAGTAACAACCAATCAGTTTGGCTTATTTACATTAAAGATAGGACGAGGCACTCCTGAATTCGGCATTTTTGGAGCCATTAATTTTGATATAGCTCCTGCAAAATGGTTGTTAGTTGAGATTGATACTAGTGGTACGGGTGCATCGTGGGTAAACATGGGACTATCAGAGTTGCTTAGTGTGCCCTATGCGTTAGTTGCTAAAAAAGCATTGAATCCTGGTCCTACCGGCCCAACCGGTGCTGCTGGAGTTACCGGAGCGACAGGGTCAGTGGGTGCAACTGGTCCTACTGGAGCAAAAATTGATAGTATTACCTATAATCAAGATGGCACTGTGAATGTTTATTATGACGGAAATCCTATCCCATCAGTTTCTACCGTTTCATTGAGAGGTGCTACAGGAGAAACCGGACCACAGGGTGAAATAGGGCTTACTGGTCCAACCGGAGATATTGGTGGTGGTGTGAATAGCATCGTTGATAACGGAGATGGAACCGCAACAATAGTTTATGGTCCAACCGGCGCGTCGGGAAGTGCAATGATAACTCTACCTACTGGTCCTACCGGGCCTACTGGTGAAGTGGGTCCAACTGGTCCTATTGGGCCAATTGGAGAAACAGGTCCAGTTGGCCCCGATGGGCCGACAGGTCCTATTGGGCCATTAGGTCCCACCGGTCCTGGAATTACTCAAATAACAGACAATGGAGATGGCACTTTGGATATTGCGTATGGTTCCGTCCCAGTTACCATCACCACTTCTTCACTTTATGGTCCAACTGGTCCAACTGGACCTATTCGCCAGGTCGGCCCAGTTGGACCTGATGGCCCCATTGGACCGACGGGTGTAACAGGAATTACGGGTCCTTCAGGAGAAATCGGTCCAACCGGGGTTACCGGATTTACAGGAGCTACTGGCATAACCGGGCCTATAGGGGTTACTGGGCCATCTGGTGACACAGGGCCTACTGGAGCTACTGGCCCTACCGGAAATACCGGAATCACTGGAGCGACCGGGGTTACTGGGCCTACTGGTGATGTCGGCCCTACTGGACCTACTGGTGCAACAGGAAATATAGGTGCAACTGGAGTTACCGGCCCATCTGGTACCGGGCCAACGGGTTCAACTGGGTTTACGGGGAATACGGGCGCGTCTGGTCCTACAGGCGCTACGGGACCTTCTGGACCTACCGGTCCTTCTGGCGCGACAGGCGTTACTGGGCCTTCCGGACCTACTGGCGCCACTGGACCTTCCGGCACAACTGGACCTACAGGTCTAAGTGGAGTTGCCGGTCCAACTGGAGCTACTGGGAATACAGGTGTTGCGGGTCCATCAGGCGCCACCGGCCCAGCTGGCCCTACAGGTGCAGGCGTTGCGGGCCCTACTGGCCCCACCGGAGTTACTGGTCCTGTGGGACCGTCGGGAGGTATGTCTAATGGAAGCGCAGCAGGAAATACAACCTACTGGAATGGGACTAGTTGGGTTGTGAATAGCAATAATATTTTTAATAATGGAGGAAATATTGGCATCGGTATAGTAGCCCCACCAAATACCAAACTGGATATTGGTGGTGATTTTGCTTACAGAACGGATGCTATATTTATTAACACTGCGATCAAAAATCCTTTATCAATAACCGGTGGAACTGCAAAGTATAGTTCCTACAAAATCACTTCTATTGGGGTTCCTTTATACATCTTCTCTATAGATGGTGGTGTAGATGGTAAAATATTGACTCTTTATAACGCCAGTGGCCAATTAATGACTTTTAAAAATCAGGATGGAACAGCTACAGCCGCAAATAGAATTATAACAGGTTCTGGAAGTGATTTGGCAATACCTGGTTCCGGCGCTTCTATCACCTTACAATATAATGGCGCTGATAGCAGATGGGTTGTTGTTGGGTTTAGTAGTGGCACTTATGCCGGAGTTGGAGGATGGCAAACCACGGGGAACCTAGGTACCGATAGTAATAATTTTATAGGAACTCTAGATGCAAAAGACCTTATGTTTAGGACTAATAATACTGAACGAATGAGGCTAATTAGCAGTAGTATTAGAAATCCAAGAGGTGCCTTAATGATAGGAACTGACTATTTCCCTACACCAAATACGCCATACGCGGCTGGAGCCATATTAGATGTGGGTGGTGTAATCAATTCAAATCTTTATCCGTATTGTAATATTTTTAAGACTTATACTTCTATCATAAAGGCTGGGCAAATTGTCAAAATGACGGCTTTCCCAGGTGTAGTAGATGCAATGCCGGCTAATTGTACAGGTAATGACATGGTTGGAGTGGCTGCCACCACTGAGGCACCTGCAAAATATTTCTTAGTAGCTACTGGTGGAGTCGTTTCGGTGCTTGTAGATGGACCAGTTACCGTTGGGCATTTTGCAAAAATAAGCTGCGATCCTTCGCGTCCTGTGTACGCTACAGATGATGGACTGACTGGCTCCAAAGCATCTTTTGGTATCTTTACTGAAAGTGGAGCTGCTCTAACTCAGGTAAGGATGGTTTTCAAGAGAGCATCCAACTAAGCAATCCTTAACTTCTTTTATAAAGCCCCAAAATTGGGGCTTTATAATTTATATCCTTTGAAATCTTCTGCTATTTTCGATTAAATATCTGGGCATGAAAAAACAATTCTTCTTTCTCTTTCCACTTACATTAATAATCCCTCTGAGCATCTTCGCTCAAGACACCTTCTCAATAGTAGCTGTTGATTCCGTTACGGGCGAAGTTGGTAGTGCTGGCGCTACCTGCCTGCAAGCCCCCAATCCCGCTGAAGGCGCATTATTTATCAGTGATGTAATTCCTGGTTTGGGGGCCATGCATACTCAGGCTCTGTGGGAATCGTATAATCAGCAAAACGGGCATACCTACATGATTAGCGGCTATATGCCAGAGGAAATACTTCATGAAGTGAATATTTCTGACATTGGTGCTGATTCTACCATTCGTCAATATGGCATAGCCTTGTTTGATGCAAACGGAAGCCCCCGCACCGCTGCCTATACCGGAGTAAACTGCTATGATTATAAGGGACAAATTGTTGGATATAATTATGCTATTCAAGGAAACATTATTATCAACCATGCCCTATTAGATTCAATTGAAAGTGGTTTTCTAAACACTCCGGGTAGTTTGGCCGATAAACTGATGGCCGCTATGCAGGGAGCAAATATTCCCGGTGCCGATATCCGTTGTTTATCCGAAGGGGTCCCTTCCAAATCTGCATTTCTTCGCGTGGCAAAACCTACCGATCATCCAGATTCATTATCGCTACATTTGGTGGTCAAATCCCGTCCTGATGGGATGAGCCCCATTGACTCTCTTCAAACCTTATTTAATGAATGGAAAACTACTCATCCAAGCAGTATTGAAACAACCAGCGATGTCAACGCGCGTATCTGGCCAAACCCCGCTTCTTCTAAAATCAATATTCAGTTTCCATCTTTTGAAAGTCGGATGGTCAGTGTAACTGATATGATTGGACGAACTATGGAAGAAAAAAATTGCACTGGCTTTTGCAATATCTCATTGACTACTTATCCCAAAGGCATGTATTTTATCCGAACCGGAAATTCAGCTTATAAATTCATTGTCCGGTAAATGAAAATCATCACCACTGGTGATCAAAGCCACACAATCTATTCCGAGGAATTTCAGGACACTTATCATTCCACGCATGGCGCCATCCGCGAATCAAAACACGTGTATATTCAACAAGGTTTTGATTATCGCATCGCTGATTGCAAAGAAAAGACAGACAACGTTACCCTTCGAATATTGGAGGTGGGTTTTGGAACCGGATTGAATGTCCTGTTAACCTTATTGGAAACCGATAGGCAGAAAGTATCCGTTAACTATACTACATTGGAATCGTCTCCCTTGTCTCTCGAAACTATTCATGGGCTTAACTATGCCGATCTCCTTGGTTGCGATTGTTATCAATCCTATCAAACATTACATCTCTGCGCATGGAATGAACCCCATCCAATAAAGAATCACTTCACCTTCACAAAAACTCGTTGTTCCGTTCTGGAATATACAGCGCCGGACGAAACATTCGACATCATTTATTTCGATGCATTCTCTCCCACCACGCAACCGGAACTATGGACGGACAAAATGATGAGAAAAATGTTTGCCTTCACTGCACCTAAAGGAATCTTAGTGTCTTATTGTTCTAAGGTCTCCTTCCAGAAATCACTTCAATCGGCGGGATTTCGAATAGAAAAAATTCCCGGACCACCCGGAAAGCGAGAAATGATAAGGGCTCATAAAGTGTAACAGTAGCTAGGTTTCTTTTTTCAATTATATTTCGCACCCTAAGATCAAGAAACAATAAGAATTTAATAATCAGAATAGATATGGGGCAATACCTTGTTAAAGTTATAGATGCGCAGTTTATCACTCATGATGTGAAGCGTTTCGTGGTAGAAAAACCCGACGGATATGTCTTCGTTCCAGGCCAGGCCGCTGAGATAGCTATCAACGTTGAAGGCTGGAAGAAGAAAAAACGCCCCTTTACCTTCACCGGTTTAAATAAATGGGATTATCTCGAGTTTCTGATCAAGATTTATTCAGAACGGAGCGGGGTGACGGATATGTTAGGAGGCATCAACGCAGGTGACGAACTAATTCTAGGAGAACCTTTCGGTGCTATTACTTACCACGGTCCCGGAGTTTTTATTGCCGGAGGCGCAGGAATCACACCCTTTGTCGCCATTTTTAGAGAATTGCAACGAAGTAAACAACTGGCCGGCAACTTGCTCATTCTTTCCAACAAAACATCCGAAGATGTTATTCTGGGGCAAGAGCTATCTGAAATGTTGCGCGAAAACTTTATCAATGTTTATACCCGCGAAAATGTGATTGGCTTTCTCGACCGACGTATTGACCGCAATTTTTTGATTGAGCATATCGTCAACTTCAGTCAACACTTTTATTTGTGTGGCCCATCTAAATTTGTGCAAGACATGAAAGACATTCTACTAAAACTTGGTGCCGAACTACAATCGCTGGTGATTGAAGATTAATCAATAAACCACCTGTTCCGGTTTGTTCTTCAGTATTTCTTCAATCTTTTGCATCACTTCATCCGTCAATTTCGGAACCACCTCTAGACATTTCAGGTTTTCTTGAAGTTGTGAAACCTTGGTAGCCCCAAGAATCACCGTAGAAACATTTTTATTTTTCAAACACCAAGCCAAGGCAAGCTGTGCCAAAGGGACACCCATTTCTGCGGCAAATACACTCAACTTCTTAACGGTCTCCACCTTTTCCGGCTGTTCGAGGTTTCGCTCTTTCAACCATTGCATCAATTCAAACCTATTGTGATCTCCCGCCGTTCCATCTGTATATTTACCGGTCAGGAAGCCGGAAGACAATGGACTCCATATTGTACTTCCCATCCCAAAATTTTCAAACAAGGGGATATAATCCCGTTCAAACATTTTGCGATGAAGCATGTTGTATTGAGGCTGTTCCATAGTCGGGGCAATCAGGTGATGCTTCGCAGACCAGTAGTGCGCCTCCGTGATTTGCTGCGCTGTCCATTCACTAGTTCCCCAGTAGAAAAATTTTCCCTGAAGATATAATTGATGCATCGTCCACACCACTTCCTCAATCGGCGTGTTGATGTCTGGCCGATGACAGAAATATAAATCAAGATATTCTACTTGTAGTCTTCTCAATGCCGCATGGCAGGCTTCCACCAAATGTTTCCGCATCAAACCTTTTTGGTTTGGTTTGTGGTTGGTCACCCGCGGCCAGAATACTTTGGAAGAAACCATCCAAGTATCCCGATCCCAGTTTAGCTTTTTCAGAATGTTGCCCATCACTATTTCGCTCTTGCCTTGGGCATATACTTCGGCATTATCAAAAAAGTTCACCCCGGCTTCGTAGGCCGTTATCATTAATTTTTCCGCAACATCATCCGGTATCTGATATCCAAAGGTTACCCAACTTCCTAAAGAAAGTTCACTGATTTGCAATCCCGATTTGCCGAGTCTTCTGTATTCCATATTGATTATTATTCAGAGGCATGAAAATAGATTTTTCTTGTGTAGTAGTAATTGTCGGTGTGCTTATACAGGAATGCCATAGAATAAACCACAAAAGTTTTAAAACATTTTGTGGTCTTTCAATTCACTCAGCACTTCAAAGTCTCACGAACCTCTTCACCACGCTTGCCCGCTCTGAAAGGATACGGATGAAGTAAACACCCTTTGAAAGAGGGAGATCAAACTGCGAGCTTTGAGCCATTAGCTTTGAAACAAATACAATCCGCCCGTTGACATCATATACTTCCATCGAACTTCCAACAAGGTTATTGGTAATTGATAATTGGACATTGTTTATTGAAGAAGGATTCGGATAAATGTTCACCGATTCATCCAGTTCATTGATTGCTGTAATCGCGAAAGGAACTTCGCTTGAAGTAGCGCGACAGCCATTAGAATCCACGATTGCCACCGCATAATATCCCGTTGCCTTAGCAATATACGTTTGAGCATTGGCCCCGCTAAGGAGATTTCCATTAAAGTACCATTGATAGGATACCGCGCTGAAAGAAGACAGCGTGTCTCTATTGACAGAAACAGAGACTGTCGGCACCGGATAAACAGAAACTTCCTGACGATCGGAAGAAGCTGAACATCCATTCGCATCGGTTGTCGTCAGCCAATAGGCTCCGGCGGTTTTGGCTTGAATGCAAGTACTTGTGTCACCGGTATTCCAGATATAGGAAAGAAAATTACCGGAGGAACACAACTGTATCGAATCTCCCGAACGCATTAAGGTATCAAGATGGGGAACCAGTATAGATGCGCTATCCGGTGAATAGACTGAGATGTAGTTTACTTTTCGAAGGGTGTCGGCACCAAAACTATTGCGCGCAATTAAGATGACATCGTAAATACCCGATACGCTATAACAAACATTTTGCGGTGTCTGATTGGTATCGGTTAATCTATCTGCACCGGGAAATTCCCAATGCCAGGAAATAGAAGCGGAACTTTGATTGCTGAAATCAATACAACCAGTAGTACAAAAAGCTGTATCGCTTGCCGAAAAGTCTGCATGAGGAAGCTGCGAAACAAATACCGGACCATGAAGTTTGCAAACAAAAATTTCTTCATCATCCAAACTGTTGGTGGTTGTCAAATAATAAGTTCCAACAGAATCTGGATCAAAGTCGGCGGTGGATACATATGGCAACGCCAATAGAAAAACCCTTGATGACCATGCTCGGACCGCCGATGTCGCGCGCCCAAAGAAAATTGGCCGATGAATCCCATTTACAAATAAAAACGTCTGTGCTACTTTGCGAGTTTAGATTAAAGGTGTCAATCCCCGGATCAAAATCTGCTCCGCCATAATAAAAGTTACCGGTAGTATAAACATTGCCCGAAGCATCTACAGCAATGTCCTGCCCTACATCATCGCCATTCAGCACGCCAATTTGATTCGCCCATGAAAGCGCTCCTGTGCTGTCGAAGCGACAGATGAAAATATCTTTATAAAACTGTGAGGTGCTGAGATTGCGCACCGCCACACCGGGGTCGAAATCAACCGTTCCGGTGAAGTAGCCAGTGAGGTAAGCATAGCCATTTCTATCTACAGCAATCTTGCTCCCCAAATCTCTCTTCGTGCCACCCATCCGGTGCGCCCATTCAAAATCACCATTGCGATTCAACTTACAAATAAAAATATCGAAATCGCCCGCAGTGCTGAGATTATAAACCGCCGGTCCCGGATCGAAATCTGCTTTGCCATACCATATAGCTCCGGTGGTATATACATTGCCCTGAGCATCCACGGCAATACCGGTGCCGTCCACTTGGTCGGTGACGATAGCTTCGCCGCCAAACTGTTTCGCCCAAATCAAATTTCCATCAGCATCCAGTTTGCAGACAAACACGTCGCGATAGCCCAAAGGCGTGAGCATAACCACCCCCGACCCCGGGTCAAAGTCGGTGGCGGAAAGAAAGCTGCCCGTTATATATATGTAGCCGCTGTCGTCAATCGCTATATCGTTTCCGTCATTATAGTTCGTTCCGCCAAACTTCTTTGCCCAAACAAAATCACCTGCACTATCCAACTTGCTGAGAAACACATCGCTCACGCCAGCCGAATTCAGGTAAAAAGTTCCCGGCCCAGGGTTCATATCTGCATTGCCCCAAAAGTTTCCTATGGTATAAACATTGCCGCCTTTATCTAGTGCGATGCCTCGCCATACATCCGAAGGGGCGGAACTACTCGCAGTGCCACCCATCCGCCCAGCCCAAACAAACGAAGGTTGAGAAACAACCATAGTAACGGCTGAACAAAAAATGACAGATAGGAGTATTGCTCTTTTCATGTAGTAAACTTTGTTCGTAAAGATATTTTTAAATGAGGAATCGGGAGTGCTGAGTGACGAATGACTTTGTGTTGCTATATAGCTCCATACATCTGGACATATATCGTCAACGTTGGCGTACTCATCCTAAATCTCTGGACATATACCGTCAACGTTGGCGTACTCATCCCAATTCTCTGGACATATACCGTCAACGTTGGCGTACTCATCCTAAATCTCTGGACAATACCGTCAACGTTGGCGACACCGTCAACGTTGACGACATATATCGTCAACGTTGGCGTACCCATCCCAAATCTCTGGCCATATACCGTCAACGTTGGCATACTCATCCCATTTCTCTGGACATATACCGTCAACGTTGGGGATAGGGTTCTAGAAGCAAATCATCCTATCGCCACCGTTGGCCGATGGCATCCCCAACTCTATCACATATATCACCAACGTTGGCAGTATTGCCACAAACACTTGCAAACCATCTGCCGAACGGGTGAAAGCCTTCTAAGTCTTTGAGGTTTTGAAGGTTTGCTTCAGAGGAGGATAAGCAGCCACATCTCTCCACTCCACTCCATCAAATGTATTTGGAGAAGCGACGAGGCAGCGGCAAATTTCTCATCACCAAATTCTTGATTCAAATGAATTGCCTTTGTAATCATCCAAACAAAATGCGCCTAAGTGTTGGCAACCATTTATAGGATACGGGACTAAGTTTAATTTAGCAAAATGAAAATATCGTGTACCCGACTTCAAAACTTTAGCGCGCTGTGTTTATTTCTCCTGTTGTTTGGCTTTGTCCAATATGGCGAGGCGCAGATAAGCTATGCTTCCACCAACTTTGCCTCTGCGGGAGATACGTTTCTTTTGAGCCGCGCAAAATTGGACAGCTTGGGTTCGGCCAACTTCGCGCAGACCGGTGCTAATTTCAATTGGAACTATAGTGCGCTTCGTCCGTTGCTTCAAAGCACCGACCGATATATAGGCGCGGCGACCACCGGATACCGGGCTTCGTTTGTCGCTTCTTGTATAGCCGGTGGCGGAGGGGTGGTGGCCTGCAATACTCAATGGAACAATCTGGTAAATCTGGGTCATCGTAGTTTGGATTCGATTCAGTTAGGAACCTTCTCTTTTAGCGACGTGGTGCAGCACTATAATAAAACCGGCGCGTTGCTTCCGGCAAATGTTTTGGGAATGACTTTGGGTCTGAATGGGATAAATATTCCGATGACCGTTCCGTACCAACGTCCGGACAGCATCCTGCGTTTTCCGTTGACCTATAACAAGCGCGATAGTTGTATCAGTAAATATTCTATTGACCTGACTGCTCAAGGGGTCCGTTTCATTTATAAGGCGACGGCTAAGCGAGTGAACCACATAGAAGGTTGGGGACCATTGACCACTCCTTATAAAAACTACGCCTCTACGTTGAAATTAAAATCTACCATCACCAATACCGATACTGTTATCGTGAATGGAACAGCGATACCGGTACCGGTGGTGGTAAAGATAGAGTATAGCTGGTTTGAACTAAATAATAAACGTCCGGTGATGAAAGTGTTAGGTTCGGTGGCTTCCGGCGCTACGGTATATAGCCATATAGAATATATAGATACGGCTCGTTGTTTAAATCCTGTAGCGGCATCTAATAAAACTCCTTTGGTTCCTTATCTGAACACCACCACCGGTAGTGTTTCGGTGGACTTCAACAATATGTCTATCAATGCCAGCCAATACCAGTGGAACTTTGGTGATGCCGCCAGTGGAGCACTCAATACTTCGACATCGAGCGATCCCAGCCATTCATATACAATCGCAGGAACCTATTCGGTACAATTGATTAGTTGCAACAATAAATGTCAGCCCTTTCAATGTGATACGGTGACTATTCCTTTAACTATTCTGGACTCTACGAACGTGGTCGCGAACTTTTCATATTATCCATTGCAGCCTTGTGCGGGTGATACGGTAAAATTCAATAATCAATCGCTGAACGCTACCAATTATCAATGGAACTTTGGCGATAATACCAGCTCAGTTCAAACAAATCCTGAAAAGGCCTACAGCAATCCGGGGACTTATGACGTGACCTTAATTGCCATCAACGGTACTTCTCGCGATACATTGAAACAACAAATAGCCGTTCTTGGTGTCCCCGCTGCTGCATTTACTCCCGCCGGTAATTTTAATTTTTGTAAGAACGATTCGGTTTATCTAAATGCATCAGGTGGTAATTACTATCAGTGGTCGGACGGTTCGGTCAGCCCTATACTCAAAGTGAAGGCAACGGGAATTTATTTTGTCAAGGCGTTCAATAATTGTGGGGTAAGTACCTCAGCATCGGACACCATCAAAGCGTTTCCTTATGTAACACCAACCATTGCTATCAATTCAAATGAGGGCACGACGGTATGCGCGGGCAACTCTACCACTTTTATAACCTTTGCTCCCTACGCAGGCCCTAATCCGATTTATCAATGGAAACGAAACTCGGTGAACGTGGGCACCAATGCCTCTACCTATACTCATACCGGATTGCTTGATAACGACACCATTATCTGCTTGTTGACGTCCAACTATCAGTGCCAGTTGTCTTCCAATGCCACGAGCAATAAAATTATCATGACCGTGTTGCCTTATCAAACTCCGGCGGTGAGTATTTCAGCATCCCAATCCAATATTTGCACGGGTACTAATGTTACTTTCTATGCGTATCCTATGAACGGTGGACTGGTACCGTCTTACCAATGGAAATTGAACAATAATAATGTAGGAACCAATTCATCTTCCTATGCTTCCAATACCTTAGCTAATAGCGATGTGGTGAAATGTAAGATTACGAGTAATTATCAATGCTTGAACCGCGACACGGCCATTAGTCCGGGAGTAACGATGACGGTGAATCAGGCAACTCCATCGGTCACCATTACTGCCAATCCCGCCGGACCGGTGTGTCCGAATACGAGTGTTACGTTTACTGCTACTCCTACCAATGGAGGTGCGGCACCGACCTTTCAATGGAGGAGAAACCTGACCAATGTAGGCACCAGTTCACTAACTTATATGAATGCGGCGTTACTTAATAACGATACCATTCGCGTTATTATGACCAGCAATGCCTCTTGCGCTATTCCGACTACTGCGACCAGCAACGTGATTAAAATGGTGGTGGGAAATAATCTGTTGCCGAGTATTGCAATTACTCCTACTCCCGGAGATAGTATTTGCAGCGGAACGGATGTCACCTTTACTGCTCAGGGCACCGTAACCGGTACGAATCCTGTTTTCAAATGGAAAGTCAACTCGATTGACACCGGCGCATCTCTGAATACATTTTCTTCAGCCGTTTTGGAGGATTCTGCTGTGGTTACCTGCGTCATGGTTAGTAACGCTGCGTGCGCTACCCCGACCACTGTTACTTCTAATTCCGTCCGAATGAAAGTGAAACCTGTGTTGGAGCCATCTATTTCTATCCGCACGGATACCAATACGATTTGCGAAGGAACCTCTGTACTATTTACAAGCAGCACCATCCACCCGGGAGACCATCCGGTCTATCAATGGAAAATAAATAATCAAAGTGCAAATGATAGTTCAGATAGTTTTCAAACCACCTCATTAATCAATGGAGATATAGTTAGTTGTGAACTGACCAGTAATGCTACTTGCGCCATTCCGATGGCAGTAGAAAGTTCAGGAGATACTATGACCGTTCTATCCAAGCCGATTTCGACAATCACAATTACCGGTTCTACCTCTTTCTGCGAAGGCCTGCAAGCTGAGTTAAGCGCACCGGCAGGATTAATATATGAATGGAATACAGGCGATACGACACAAACAATTGTTGTAGATAGTTCTGGTGAATTTACAGTGAAGGTGACGGACAGCAATCTTTGCCAGACTATTTCAGATACGGCTCTAATAACTAAATATCCTCTACCTGCGATACCAATCATCCACCGAACGGATGACACCTTGTATTCGACTCAGGCATCTGCGTATCAATGGTTTAGAAATGATACGGTGCTGGCAGAAGATACGAGCCGTCAATACCTTTTGTTGAACGATGGAAATTATAGAGTAGAAATCACGGACAGCACCGGATGCACCAATCAATCGGATAATTTTTCTGTGATCGGTTTAAAGATTTCTCAAACCGAATCAGAAATTAGTATCGGCCTCTACCCAAACCCCAACAACGGACAGTTTGTCATGACTTTAATGGATGCTACACCAAAACATATCCTATTCACCGATGTCACAGGAAGAAAGATAGCAGATCAAAAAACTAATACCGCCATAGCGCATTTCGATTTTAGCGAACTACCTTATGGCTTATATTTTGCCGAGGTGAAATGGGGCGATTCAAGAAAGATACTTCGTTTTAGTATTCAGTAAAATCTCAGATTAGACAGCAGCCGAGATAATCGAGCGTTTAACTTTTTAATACTTTATCACCAATCGTTTTGTTATGAATTCATTTTGGACACGTGTTATTTCTCAAATCGCCCTGCACAAAAAGCAGTTGCAAGGCGATGAGCAAGAAACCCTGACCAAAAGAGAATTAGTCAAAGGGTATAGGATCTTGCGTATTATGCTAGTGCGCACCCTTAAGGATTTCATTTTAATTACTCTAGGTATATTTTCAGCAGCCTTCGGGCTAGAGAGTTTTCTAATACCCAATCAATTTATAGATGGCGGGGCAACCGGTATTTCTTTATTAATAGCCCTCTTAACTCCTATTCCATTATCAGTGCTGCTGATAGTAGTCAATGCGCCTTTCATACTTTTAGGATATCAGGTATTTAGCCGTGATTTTGCTATTAAGACAGCATTGGCGATTACCGGATTAGCATTGGTGGTGAGCTTTGTACCCATGCCTGAGATAACGCACGACAAGTTGTTAGTAGCAGTTTTTGGTGGCTTTTTCCTAGGCGCAGGAATCGGACTGTCGGTGAGAGGTGGCGCTGTCATTGACGGGACCGAAGTTCTTGCTATCCATCTGAGTAGAAAGTTGAGCACCACTATAGGCGACATCATAACCGTTATCAATATTTTCATCTTCTCCGCTGTGGCTTATTTCTTAAATATTGAGACCGCGCTTTATTCAATGATCACCTACCTTGCAGCATCTAGAACACTTGATTTTGTTGTTGAAGGAATTGAAGAATACACCGGTGTTACTATCATCTCTACCTATTATAATGAAATCAGACAAATGATTATCGAAAAACTTGGAAGAGGTGTTACTATTTATAAAGGCGAGTCTGGTTTTGGGAAAACGGGTGAATCACGAAATGCGAACATTATATACACAGTGGTTACCCGTTTGGAACTCAATCGGTTGAATACAGAATTGGAAAAAATAGATGCGAATGCCTTTGTGGTTATGAGCAGCGTGAAGGATACCAAAGGCGGTATGATTAAGAAAAGAGCACTGAAGCATTGAGATAGAGTCCCCAAAGTTAGGATGCCTCATTGCAGAAAATTGATTTTTGCTTTGATGATCGTGAAGATATTAGTAATCATTTGGGGTTAATCGAAAAAGGATTGTAAAAAGTATGGAGAGAGTCTAATTGCAATCCTTGTATTTTCTATTTTAGACGCGTCAAATCTATATCAATTGGCAGTAAAATATTTCTCAAATCACTTAAATTTAAAAGAATGAAGCACTTAAACTTGAATTTTAATCAACGGGAGAATTATTTGTTTCCCCAGTTTTTCATTAAAAAGGGAAGAGCACTTCTTCTCAGTCTATCTGCACTGATTTGTATCTTATATGTAAATGGACAAATTGTTTCTGAGGTTTCGGGAGGAAATTGGAGCGCCACCACCACTTGGGTTGGAGGAGTGGTACCCACCTCGACAGATAATGTAGTTATTGTGAATGGCTCTTTGGTAACCGTTGATAATACCGCTGCAACTTGCGCTAATCTGACAGTTGGTCAAGGTTCCAGCGGTAAATTGACTTACATCGGAGGAACGACTGCCGCTACCTTAACGGTGAATGGAGATATGACTATTGCCACCGGCGGTGTTCTTGATGCAGGAGTCGGGACGGGTACCAACTCTAAGAAACTTAACTTGGGCGGCAATACCAATGCCGGCAACCTGGCAGGGAACTTGGTGATTAATGGAACTTTAGACATGGGCACCACCAGCGAGCCGGCCACTTCAGCGCCTTCTGGTTTGATTACTTTTTTTGGGGCAAACAATGCAATGGTATCGGGTACCCCAATTCTTTGTCGCTTTAATGCAATTGCCGTGAATAAGGGGACCAGTTCTTTATCTCAGGTTGATGTTCAAGTGGTATTTTCTATGCGGGCACCAGGAAATACTGGAGGAACACCCAGATTAATCATTACTTCGGGAACATTCAAAATCTCCAGTGCCTCTACTATTACACCCTATTACTCCAGCGAAATCATCTGCGCTACGGCCGGTCGCCTGTGGCTCAATAATGCCGGAGCAAGCATTGGCTCTGTGGGAGGATCAACTAATGCAGTTACAGTTCTTGGCGAACTAAAAATTGATGCCGGAAGTTTTAACTATGGAACCGGTGGAGATATTTTCACTGTAAATGGAACCTTATCAATTGGCGGTGGAAGTCTTTCCATAAACGGAAGAGTAATTTTCGGGAATACATCCGTATTCAATATGACTGCAGGCAGCTTCAATTTAGATCCACAAAACACCGTAAACCTAAGTGGATCTAGTCATATAATCCAATTTGGCACTATCGTAGGAGGCACTCCAAATGTTGCCTTTACTGGGGGAACCATGACCATTGTAAATCCTCACTCTTCATCTTCCACTACAGGTATAGCTTTTATGGTTATGGCTACATCGGGTACATATAATGTTGCAGGAAGCACTATACGATTTGGAGATGGTGTAAGTACAAAATCGGGTAGCCTTGATGGCTTTGAAATAAACACCGCTAGCGCCGCACTTGGGAACGTTATTGTAAATAATACCCCATCTAATCCCACTAATCGTTTTGTCAGGTTATCAGGTAATTCAACTATTGCAGGCACCTTAACGATAAACAACGCACAAAGTGAATTCAAACTTACGGGTTATACACTGAATCTAAAAGGTGCCTTTTTAAACAACGGGACCTTTACCGGGAATGAATTAAACTCTCACTTAATCTTAAGTAGTACAAATGCACAAACCTTTACGGTTGGAAATTATACAGGTTCATCCCTAACCCAATTAACCATAAATAATGGCTCAGGTGTGACCTTAGGAGGAGCGCTGAATACAGGGATATTAAATATGACACTTGGAAAGCTCTATACCACCAGTGCTAATCTTATATCCGTAACAGGCACAACCGCTGCTAGTATTACTGGCGGATCTTCTGGGTCATTTGTTAATGGCCCCTATTTCCAGATCGCTACCTACCGCTCTAATAACCGGATCCACCTACTCTTTTCCAGTCGGTAAGTCTACTTTTCAATTGTTTGAATTAGTAAATCCGACAACATCTGCCACTGGCTCAGTAACCGTGGAAGTTTTTGATGCTAACTCAAACGGCACTGCAGGTTTTGGATTAAGTTCTATCAACACAAACAGATATTGGACAGCAACTCCAAGTACTGCATTTATTAAGACTACATCAATCAGACTTACAGAGGGCACCCTTTCTGGGGCAAACAGAATTGGACAATCTACAACCGTTTCGGGAAGTTATTCCAGTAGAGGTGGCGGCTCTGTTTCGCCTGTTCTTTCTGGAAATGTGGGTACTATGCTTGGTGCTTTTGTGCTAGGTGGCGCCAATATTAATCTTAGTGCTGGAACATACACGGTTGGGACATCAGGTCAGTTAATCAAACTGACGGATGTTGCAGCGATACTTAATAATAGCACTTTAACCGGTCATGTAATTTTTGAAATGCAATCAGACTACGACGGAACTACTGGAGAGGTTTTTCCGATTATGTTTAAACAATTTGGCACTTCAGGAGGCAACTGGACAGCAACGATCAGACCTGCGGCTGGTTCTCCGGCAATAACCACTTCTGGTGATCAAGTAACTACTGGAGCTACTATTGGATTAATTTCTTTTGATAGTTCTGCGACAAATATCATTTTTGATGGAAGAGCAGGAGGAACCGGGTCAAGCATAGGATGGACTTTTAGAAACACCCGGACGGCAGGGGTTGTCGGTGCTACTTTCCGATTTATCAATGGTGCCAATAATATCTCGTTAAATTATCTTCAAATTGAAGGACAGAATACTACTACTTCAAGTGGAACTATTTTATTTACGACTGCTACCGGTGGAATAACAGGGAATAGTTTTAATACCATTAGTAATTGCATTATTCGAGATCGTTCTGACGGCTTAGGTACCGCAACGCCTGCTAATTGTATTTATTCAGTCGGAACTGTCGGGAAGGTGAATAGCGACAATAATATCAGCAATAACAGCATATTTAACTTTACTTCTGCAGGAGTTTATGTGAGTGGGAGTACTAATGGCGACAATTGGGTCGTAACAGGTAATAGTCTTTATTCAACCTTGGCTCCGACTACTAGCCAAACAGGCATTTACCTTTCTCCGGGAACTACCGCAGGCAACTATACTGTTAGTAACAATTATATCGGAGGGAAAGATGTGATGGCAGGAGGCAATGCATGGGCAAATAGCAACAACGGGTCTTTTATTGGTATTTATCTTAGTCTCAGTGGTATTGCAGCGTCTTCAGTTCAAGGAAACGTAATACAAAATATTCAGCTTTCTGGCACGAGTGGTTCTAATTTTACTGGTATCCATGTTGAAAATGGGAAGGTGAATATTGGAACGGTAACCGGCAATACGATTGGTAGTGGTACAGAGGCTAATAGTATCCGTGTATTTGGAACAAGCGTCACTCGAGGAATTTATTCATCTCCAGCCAGTGCCACGGATAAAGTAGAGATAGCAAACAATACCATCGCAAATATGACCTCCTCTAACAACGGTGCCGGCGTTTATATTACTGGCATTTACGCAGATGCGGGCATAAACAATATACACGACAACACCATATCTAACCTAACTACTAACAGCAGTAATACCGGAGTGACAAACACCGCGTCGGTCACCGGCATTGTTGATATAGCCAGTGGCACCTCTCAAAACATCATTAACAATCATATTCACTCCTTGTCCAATACTTTTCTGGTAGCTAGTGTCAGTGTCATAGGAATCTATTTTGGCACCTCATCTACCTCTCAACCATACAATGTATCTAGGAACTTCATTCACAATTTTTCTACTTCATCTCAGGTAATGACCAGCCAGCAAATTGGAATCCATGCGGCATCCAATTCCAAAGCTCTGGTTTCAAACAATATGGTCAGTTTAGGATATAATGCGGCAGGCACCCCTGAAACCTTATCGCATACACTTATAGGCCTGAATAAAACAGGAAGTGGCAGTTACAATATTTATCATAATTCACTTTATATTGGTGGTACAGGTGTCGGTACAGACACAACAAGAACATACGCTTTCCGAAAAATTGCGGCAGGAGCAGATACCGTTTTGAATAATATTTTTGTCAACGAACGGAGTAATGCAACTACCGGAGGCAAGCATTATGCCATTTCCCTTACAAACAAAACAGGCTTAGTACAAAACAACAATGTCTTCCATACAAATGGAAACGGAACAATATTTGGATTCGACGCAGTAACTGATCGCGCAGATTTAGCTGCCTGGAACACGGCAAATCCATTTTTTGATTTAACCAGTTTTACAGCGAACCCTAATTTCATCATGCCATCTGGTAACGCTGCTACAACAGACTTACATATCAAGCCAAGTATCGGAAATAAAATAGAGTCCGGAGCATTGATTATCCCAGGGTTTATAGATGATTATGATGCAGCAGGTAGCCGTGCGGCCTACCCATTGTTAGACCAAACCAACGGTGGAGGAACCGCGCCAGATATAGGTGCAGATGAAGGAGATATCATCCCCACTGATTTTAGCGCTCCTGAGATCACCTATTCTCCTATCATATCCTCCTGCAACGTGACAGATCGTTCACTGGTCGCTACCATATCTAAAACAAACGGACAGCCTTTCCCAACCACTGGTTCTTTTGTTCCGAGAATATATTACAAGAAGGGGAATAACTCATACTTCTCTAAGCCGGGAACACTCGTCACCGGCAATGGTTTTTTCAGCACTTGGAACTTTACTATAGTCAATGCAGACATGGGAGGTGTTGTCAATGGTGATTCTATTTATTATTACATCATTGCTCAAGACAGTTCCAATACCCCTGACATTAGCTCAGAACCTGCTGGAGTGGTGGCTTCCACAGTAAATAATATTGTTACTCCGCCAACTGCCTACGTATATGCTGTTGGTTCTATTCCCACTCCTACAATCACTCAGACAGGAGACACATTGGCTTCATCTACTGGCGCAACGTATCAGTGGTACAGAGATAACAATATCATCAACGGTGCTACCTCACAAACATATATTGCTACACTATCTGGTTCATATACAGTTTTAGTAGGCGACGGAAGCGGTTGTTCTGCTACTTCATCTCCATTTGATTTGATTTTTACAGATATTCAGTATTCAACGGATATTCATAGTGTTCTGCTTTACCCTAATCCTGCAACAGATGGCTTAGTCAATCTGGTGGTGCCAACTTCTATGATAGATTCCGAATACCAGATTTATAGTGTCAATGGTAATTTGATAAAGAAGGGTATAATTGAAAATACAAAAAGTGAAATTCATATTTCTCATTTGTCCTCTGGTATATATTTATCAAACTGTTGACTCTAACTATAAGTTTACTGAAAGAATAGTGCTTGAATCTTTCTTATAGAAATCCCGCTTCTAAACAGAGGCGGGATTTTTTTATGTCTGATAAACCCTAATTAGTCAGTCCTTAAAAAGTCATTTCCATCAATTCAAAGATATTGGGTGCACTGGGAAGGTAAATAAGCGATTCAAAAAATCGAACAAAAAGTAAGATCACCTTTCAAAACCTGATTGATGACTCGTTTGAAGTTATAAGCTGCCGCTGCTAACATCACATTTATTTGGTCTCCGACTATTCCCTTGTAAAAGTTTCTTCCTAACCGATAGTTTTGTTTCAAATGACCAATAGTGGGTTCGATGGCTGCTCTTCGTTGTAAATCTTCTTTTCGCTTTTTGTTTCTGATAAGCGTTTTGTTTTATCAGCAGTGTTCTTGGCTGAACGATTTGGGTTGCGCCGACTTGTCTCACTCCATAGTATCCTAAATCTACTATGGCCTTTCGCGGAACTTTGTTGTGTAGTTTTGATATTGTGCTAAAGTGGGTTTCAGCGTGTGTGCATCTACACATTCTTTTCAATGTTGAGTGCTGCTACAATCACTCCGCTGTTTCGTGTCCGGGGTATGGATACTTTGCTTCCGAACTCATATTTCTTATGTTCTTTCCCTTTGCTCATACATTGCACATGCGGCTCATGTAAACTGTGGATCTTGTGTTGGTCGCCTCGCTTTTGTGCCAATATTTTTTGAAGAGTTCAAACAGGGATGCGTACTCCGCTAATTGTTCTGTGGTGAGTTTGCGCTCTAAGTCCCGCATAATCGTCCCGCAATAGTTTTTATTTTCTTCGTGGCTTTACGTGCTTTCTTTTGTTGTTGTTTGCGATGAAAGCGAAGCAGGTACCGAAGCTTCTTCACCGTGCGACTATACGATTGGCGCAAGTCCACTTCTTCTTTGTTTGCTATGCTTTGACATTTGGCAATTATCTTCTGATGCAGTTTGCTGTCGGTGGGAAATGTGATGTTTTTTTCCTGCACCGTCGTGTCAATCGTCACTTCCTCTTCCGCTCCGTCTTTTCCATTCACCCGGATACTTTCTTTTAAAATCAACTCTACTCCTTCTGCTCCGATGCGGTGGCGAAGTGAACCAACTCGATGCTTCACAGGGCGAACCGTTGGCAAAACTCTTTTCTCCGCAGAAATATTGATAATAAAACATTCTCGCTCCATTGCTCCACTACGCTTTCATCACTGAGATTGCGAACGTGTTTTAGAATGAGCAAGCCCACCATCAGGCGAATCGGTTTGCCGGGACGACCCATCTTGTCGCTGTAATGTTTGAGAAATGCGTCTTCAAACTGTTTCCAGTTGATACGGTTCGAAAGAACATACAACGGATGCTGATGATTGAGTTGTTCTTCGAAGCTGCTGTAGAAACTGAGTTGGGATTCGTTCGTGGCTTTCGGCTTCATATGGAATCTGCAAGATTTTCAACAAAGTTCGTTCACTTCTTGCAATCCAACGCTCTCTTTTTTCAACTCCAAACCTTGATATGTCTATATCTCAGTGGTTTTTAAGGGCGGACTAATTAAAACAACCGTGCAACAATGGGACGGCCAAACATCTTTATATGGAGGTTTTTAAAGTATCTTTTCAGGCCTAAAGATTTATTTTTATCACAGAAACATCATTCATATTATGTACACAGAAACATTATTGTCCAAGTCCGATTACCTTATAGAACTAGAGGAAAAACATGGCGCGCATAATTATCATCCGCTACCTGTTGTACTGGAAAAAGGAAGAGGCGTATATCTCTGGGATGTGGAAGGCAAGCGCTATTTAGACTTCCTTTCTGCCTATTCGGCGGTGAACCAAGGTCATTGCCATCCCTTGATTATTGATGTACTCAAAAAGCAAGCGGAGAAATTAACTCTCACCTCTCGTGCATTTCATAACAATGTATTAGGTGAATATGAAAAGTATATCACCGAATATTTCGGATACGATAAGGTATTACCAATGAATAGCGGAGTGGAGGCTGTAGAAACCGCCATCAAACTGGCGCGCCGCTGGGCCTATCAAGTGAAAAAGGTTAAGGCTAAAAAGGCCAAGATTATTGTCCCCGAAGGAAATTTTCACGGAAGAACTTTGTTGGCTATTTCGGCTTCTACCGACCCTTCGAGTTATGAAGGATTCGGCCCCTTTGTTCCCAATTTCGTAGTTATTCCATACAATGATTTGAAAGCGCTCGCCAAAGCACTAGAGGATAAAGACGTCGCAGGATTTTTGGTGGAACCAATTCAGGGTGAAGCCGGTGTGGTGGTGCCCGATGAAAACTATCTGACAAAGGCAAAGTACCTATGTGAAAAAGCTGGCGTACTGTTTATTGCCGATGAAGTACAGACCGGCTTAGGAAGAACCGGCAAAATGTTGGCTTGCGATTGGGAAGAAGTACGCCCCGATATTCTGATTCTGGGAAAAGCTTTAAGCGGTGGAACACTTCCCGTGTCCGCAGTACTCTGTGATGATCCGGTGATGTTGACCATTAAACCTGGCGAGCATGGCTCTACTTATGGTGGAAACCCTTTGGCTTGTAAAGTGGCAATGGCATCTCTTCAAGTAATCAAGGATGATAATCTGGTTTACAACTCGTTCTACCTCGGCAAGTATATCCGACAGGAATTATCCAAGATTAAACACCCGCTCATCAGCAATATTCGTGGCAAAGGTTTGCTCAATGCCATTGTATTGAAACCTGGAAAGAAAGACAACGGATGGGAACTTTGTGTGAAATTTATGGAGAACGGGCTTCTTGCTAAACCTACGCATGATTACATCATACGGCTGGCTCCTCCCCTGTGTATTTCAAAAGAACAGGTAGACGACAGCGTTGAGATTATCCGAAAAGGCTTTAAAGAGTTTAAAGGATAAGAATCAATTCCTTCCTGCCAGAAGATACATGACTGCCATGCGGATGGCTACCCCATTTTCAACTTGTTGTAGAATAATAGATTGCTTTGAATCGGCAACGTCACTATTCAATTCCACTCCCCTATTAATCGGTCCGGGGTGCATGATGGTGATTTCCTTCTTAATAGAATCTAATAGCTCCCGATTCACACCATAGAAAAGTGCATACTCGCGCAGAGAAGGGATATACTTAATATCCATCCGCTCTAACTGAATACGAAGAATGTTGGCCACATCGCACCACTCCAGCGCCTTGCGCAAATTTGGTTCATAGGTCACGCCCATTTCCTCTATGTACCTAGGAATGAGCGTGGGAGGCCCGCAAACTTTCACCTTTGCACCCATCTTGAGCATCAATGGAATATCTGAACCGGCAACTCTCGAATGTTTAATATCTCCGATAAGCAGAAAATTCAATCCTTTAAATTCCTTGAACTGTTCTCTTACTGAATAGCCGTCAAGCAATCCCTGTGTAGGATGTTCATGAGTGCCGTCACCGGCATTGATAATATTAGCTGAAATGTTTTGAGCCAGAAAGTTAGCCGCCCCTGAGCTAGAGTGACGAATCACCACCATATCCACTTTCATTGCCAAAATGTTTCGGACGGTGTCGAGAAGTGTCTCTCCTTTTTTTACGGATGAACCGGAAGAGGAAACATTGATAGTATCTGCGCTTAGTCTTTTCTCTGCCAATTCAAAAGAGATTCGAGTGCGGGTAGAGTCTTCAAAAAAAAGATTGGCAATAGTGATGTCGCGAAGGGAAGGGACTTTCTTAATTGGTCGCTGAAGAACCTCTTTAAAATTATCTGCGGTTTGAAAAATGAGTTCAATATCTGATTTCTGAAGGTATTTAAGTCCGGTTAAATGTTTCTGGCTCAGCGCACTCATTGAACTTTTCTTTTTTGTTTTTAATTTTTGTCTTCCACAATCCACACCTTATCTGCACCATCAGATTCCTTCCATTCTACTATAACCTTTTCTGCAGCTATGGAATCAATCACCCGGCCTACATATTTTGCCTGAATAGGCAAATGCCGGTGTAACCTCCGATCAATCAGCACCAACAACTCAACATCTTCCGGGCGACCATAATCAAGAATAGCGTCCAGTGCCGAACGAATCGTTCTCCCGGTATATAATACATCATCCACCAAAATAATGTTTCTGCCTTCCAAAGAAAATGGCACATCGGTTTCATCCGCAATCATTGGTTTTCCCTTTTTACGGAAATCGTCGCGATAGAAAGTAATATCCAGTTTGCCACAATCAATGCTCTTGACTTTCAATATCTGCAACAGCTTCTTATGGATACGGTCTGCTAGAAATACTCCTCGTGGCTGCACTCCTATGATAGAAGACGCTGAGAAATCTTTGTGTACTTCAATTAACTGATGGCAGAGACGGGTAATCGTGAGATCGAACTGCTTGCTGTCAAGAATGATGCGGGGCTGCATATTTTTTTGCATGGCAAACGTACACTTTTTAAAGGGTATAATCAAATCTCGATTAGCATTGGCGGAGAATTAAACGAGTCGTTATATAAAAAAAACGATACCGTAGAAAACTTTCATTGACAAATATGTGCATTTCCATTGGTGAATGTGCATAACATATTCTCATAGAACTGCATCAAGATAAGATTTCATTCGTATTTTTCCACTCAATTAAACCAAATTAAAAATGGCAACTAAAAAAGCGAAAGCAAAAGCGCCTGCTAAAAAAGCGGCAAAACCAACAAAAGCCGTAAAGGCAACAGTAAAACGCAAACCTAATGCTGCGTTTATGAAACCAATGACTCCTAGCCCTGCACTAGCTGCGGTTGTAGGAAGCAAAGCAATTCCTCGCACAGAAGTGACGAAGAAAGTTTGGGAATATATCAAGAAGAACAAACTTCAAGATCCTAAACAAAAAAGAAACATCCTTGCTGACCCTGCCCTTAAAGCAGTGTTCGGTGGGAAGGCAATGGTGACTATGTTTGAGATGGCAAAGCACATCAACAAGCATTTGTCATAACCAAAGCTCGTTTCTTAATAAAAATGCCTTCCAGAAATAGGAGGGCATTTTTATTTTAGTTCATCCCCAATAATTATTTTGAAAGAATCACTCGCTCTATCTGGTTGCTTCCGAATGAATAGGGCAAAGAGGCCAAAGAAGAAATTGGCTTGGTCAGCATGACATTCGCTTTTTTCCCCACCGTAATGCTTCCTAAACTTTCTTCAACCCCCATCGCATAAGCCGCGTTGAGAGTAGCCGCGTTGATCGCTTCTTCGGGTGTCATCTTCATTTGTGTGCAGGCAAGGCTAATCACCATGTTCATATTTCCCGAAGGGGCAGAGCCTGGATTATAATCCGTGCCCAGCGCAAGTGGCAATCCTGCATCCATTAGTTTTCTGGCGGGTGTAAAAGGAATATTCAAAAACATAGAACAAGCCGGCAAGGCTGTAGGCATGGTTTCTGTATTCTTTAAAACAGAAATATCCTCTGCCGAAATAAGTTCCAGATGATCTACGCTTAAGGCATGGTTCCTTACAGCCGCCTCTACTCCGCCGATGATGTTAAACTGGTTGACATGAATCTTAGCGCGCAAACCATGTTTTGCTCCGGCTTCTAATATTTTCTCCGTTTCATCTCTACTGAAATAATTTTTTTCGCAAAAAACATCTATGAAGTCTGCCAGTCCTTCCGCCTTGATTTGTGGCAAGAGAACGTGAATCAACAAATTCAGATAGCCCTGATGATTGTTTTGATATTCTTGCGGATAGGCATGTGCGCCCAAAAAAGTAGCTTTGATTTGTAGCGGAGATTTTTCTTTCAACTTTTTAATCACCCGCAACATTTTGAGTTCTCCTTCCACCGACAAACCATAACCACTCTTTATTTCTACTGCACCGGTACCGGTGGCAATTATCTCTTCCAACCTTTTCCAAGCTGATTCAAACAATTCTTCTTCAGAAGTGGCAGCCAATTGTCGCGCCGAATTGAGAATACCTCCTCCCCTCTTGGCAATCTCTTCATAGCTTAATCCTTTAATTCTATCTACAAATTCCTTTTCTCTGGATTGGGGATAAACAATATGCGTGTGTGGGTCGCACCAACAAGGCAAAACCAAACGACCGGTACCATCAATGACCTCCTCTGCCATATCCGGGGCTTCTTCATCTTTTCCGAAAGCAATAATTTTCCCATCATCTATCAAAAGAAAGGCTCCTGCTATAGAAGGAAGCACCGCCATCTCACGACCTTTCACCATACGGGTCTCCGCTTCGCGGATTCCTGCCAGACATTTAATATTGCGGATGAGTTTGGATTTCATTCAACAATCTTAATGAATTTAATCTGCTATCGCTTGAAGTAGCGGTTTCGTTTAGTTTAATAAAACGTTTGGCACGGAGACAGGGAGAAAGAAGGAGAAAATTGTAGCCTCCCAAAAATGCGGAATTATATACTATGATTATTGGTGACCTTCATTATATTTATTTTCCAGTGGATGAAAAATAACAGCAAGGGCGAAAGCAGGATACACTCGCTTCAAAAATCAACAAAGGTGCGGGTATCCATACCAAATTGGGGATACAAGCATGTTTTGAATGAAAGTATATCGGGTATCCGTAAGTTGGCCGTCACCCTAAAAAGACTATTGAGCAAACAAAATCAGTTGACAATTAACTGACCAAAACGGAGAATAAGAAAAATGAAAATCGTAAATTTGCTTGACTCAAAAATTTAATATAAAATAGAGATGACAGAAAGAAGCGCAAAACCATTTTTGAAATGGGCAGGTGGTAAAACGCAGCTCATTAACGACATTGAAAAGGCTTTACCAAAAGATGTTTACAAAGACAACTTCACTTACATAGAGCCATTTGCAGGTAGTGGAGCAGTTTTGTTTTGGATGCTGAACAACTTTACAAACCTTAAAAATGCGGTAATAAACGACATCAATGAAGATTTAATAAACACTTACAAAACCATAGCTTCAAGGCCAAAAGAACTGATTTCAATTCTTGAAACATTACAGAACGAGTTTCACGAACTGGAAGGCAATGACGAAGCAAAAAAGGAATATTACTATCAAAAAAGAAATTCATTCAACAAAAGAAAAGATGAACAAAGCGGACAAGCCGCTTTGTTCATCTTTCTCAATCGGACTTGTTTCAACGGGCTTTACAGAGTGAATCGCAAAAATGAATACAACGTGCCAATGGGCAGTTACAAGCGACCTACTATTTGCGACAAGGAAAATATTTTGGCAGTTAGTCAAGCTCTTCAAAAAGTTAAAATAATCCATGGAGATTATGAAAAAACGTTGAATTGGACTGATAAAAATACTTTGTTTTATTTCGATCCACCCTACAAACCATTAAGCGAAACCTCTAGTTTCAACTCATACTCAAAAGATGAGTTTAACGACCAAGAACAAATTAGGTTGAGAGATTTTTGCAGCAAACTTGACGCATTAAATCATACATGGATTTTAAGCAATTCAGACGTTAAAGGAAAAGACGAAAATGACAACTTTTTTGACGACTTGTATTCTGAATTCAACATTCAAAGAGTAGATGCGAGAAGAAGCATAAATGCAAATCCACTGAAAAGAGGAAACCTAAAAGAATTACTAATTACAAATAAAACCAATAGTCAAGAGTATGTCAGAGCAATTTAAAGTCTTTTTATCTCAACTTAGTGAGACAAATGCAACTCTTGATTACTTCACCAACTTCGGAAAAATAGTTGGCAACATCAACGTAATTTCAATCAAATTAAACCAACTAAACTATTTAATTGGGAAGGAAGATTTAGGCAAAGCTATTGAGGAACTGTATCAGGAGAACCCAAAAGTTTTTGAGGTTTTGGATATTCTAATTGCAGTTAGAAAGAAGGACAACAAAAAAGTCATTAATAGTTTAGGCGATATTGTTTTTCTTGAAACATATTTTGTTTCTCCTAAAAGCATTTCAGAATACATTGAAGGAACTGGTTTAGCCGATGTTTTCAGAAATAAAAATATTACCAATCTTGTGGATTATGTATTTGGAATTGAAGTTGGTTTAGATACTAACGCGAGAAAAAACAGAGGCGGAGATAATATGTCAAAAGCTGTTTCTTTAATATTTGACAACGCAAAAGTGTTTTACAAAAAAGAAGTGAGCAATACTGTTTATCCCGAAATAATAAGTTTAGGTGCTGATGTAAAACGCTTTGACTTCGTAATAAAAACGAATAAGAAAACTTACCTCGTAGAAACAAACTATTACAATGGAGGTGGCTCAAAATTAAATGAGACAGCAAGATCCTATTCTGATGTTGCACCTAAAATTAATCAATACGCCAACTACGAATTTGTTTGGATTACAGACGGACAAGGTTGGCATTCAGCAAAAAATAAATTGGAAGAAGCATTCAGCATTATCCCAAGTTTATACAATTTAACCTCACTTACCCTTTTTGTTGAAAACATAAAAGCAGAAGGGATAATTTCATTTTAATGCTTAATCCATTCTACAAATCTGAAGGCAAAGATTTCTATCTTCTTCACGGAGACACGATGAACTTACTCCCAAAATTTGAACATAAGTTTGATATGGTGTTTGCTGACCCACCTTATTTTTTATCCAACAACGGCTTGTCAATTCAAAGCGGAAAAATTGTAAGCGTTAATAAAGGCAAGTGGGACAAATCAGAGGGAACGGAATACTTAAATGAGTTTAATCGCAAATGGATTTCGTTGGTTCGTGACAAGATGAAACAGGATGCAACAATTTGGATAAGCGGAACGATGCACAACATTTTTTCGGTTGGGCAAATCCTAAATGAATTAGGTTTTAAAATTCTAAATGTTGTTACTTGGGAAAAGACTAATCCACCACCGAATTTTTCTTGCAGATATTTCACCTATTCAACAGAACAAATTATTTGGGCAAGGAAAACAGAAAAGACAGCTCATTATTTTAATTACGATTTAATGAAACAGTTAAATAACGATAAGCAAATGAAAGATGTTTGGAAACTTTCGGCAATTGCACCTTGGGAAAAAACCTGCGGTAAACACCCGACACAAAAACCACTTTCAGTTTTGACACGTTTAATTTTAGCTTCTACAAAACCTAACGCTTGGATACTTGACCCATTTGCAGGAAGTAGCACGACAGGCATTGCAGCCAACTTATCTAACAGACGCTTTTTAGGAATAGACCAAGAAGAAGATTTTTTGACAATCAGCAAAAACAGAAAACTTGAAATTGAAAACAACAAAACTGCAACAAGATATCGTGAAAAAATTGGTGGTTTCAAAGACAAGAAGGCGCTTGATTTATTTTTAGCGGAAGAATCCCAAACAGATTATAAAACAGAATTGAATTTATAAATGACTAATAATGAAACTTGCATTCATGGTGGCGTATCTCCAGTACATCTTTTAGCTAACCTGCATCATAGTCAAGCAGGAAGTGGCAGACACCGTTGCCCCACTTGTGCTTATGAACAAGGATTTAATATTGGCAGTAGCACCAATAGGAAATCTTATCAAGAGTATTGCAAATCATTGACTGATTCCGAGCAATGCCAAGATGGCTCAATAGCACCAACATATATTTTATCAAGCTTAGGTGATAATCAAGGGGGAACTGGACGACATAAATGCACTAATTGTGCTTTCAAACAAGGATATGAAGTAGGAATTTTGGAGAGCAACCTAACTGAAATTAGTCTTGAATTAGTTCCCGCCCCAACAAATGATTTTCAAAATACAAACACAAACTCTTCACCAATATCAACAACAAACTTTATTGAAAATGAGATTAGAAATAAACACTTAGGCCATTTAGGAGAGCTATTTATTTTGAAAAATGAAATTGCTTTTTTGACACAGAATGGAAAAGAAGATTTAGCAAAGAATGTTCAACATGTGTCAATTAAAATTGGAGACGGTTTGGGTTACGACATTTTATCTTTTGACATTGAAGGCAATGAGAAAAAGATAGAAGTTAAAACAACAAGAAGTAACATTACAAGACCATTTTACCTAACTAGAAACGAACTTGAAATATCCGTTAAGAATCCTAATAATTATTGCTTATACAGATTGTTTGACTTTGATGCGAATTTAAACAAAGGAAAGTGCTACATAATAAAAGGAGACTTGTCAAATTCATTAAATTTAGACGCATTATTATTCATTGCTTATCCAAAATATAATGACATATAAGACCAACGCATTTCCTTAACAGTGGTTAATGATTAACGTCCCATAAAAATAAATTAACCGTGAGTCACCAAGCACTACATAAGCGATTGGTAAACCAAACACCAAGCCCACCAAAGGCAAATCTCCCCCATTTTCAATTACACCACCCAAAAACCTAACCTTTCCAGCCAAACGAAAAGTTTAGGCCAAAATGTAATCGTTTGGGTAGTGATTCTTTTAGTTTGGAGGTCGAAACTATTAGTTTGGGAGGTCAAACGATAAGTTTGGCTAGTGATTCTTTTAGTTTGAGGGTCGAACCTATTAGTTTGGGCAGTGATTCTAATAGTTTGGGATGCGAACCTATTAGTTTGGACAGTGATTCTTTTAGTTTGGGATGTGAAACTATTAGTTTGGACAGTGATTCTTTTAGTTTGGAGGTCGAAACTAAAAGTTTGGCTTACCAAACTATTAACTTGACGGGAGTCTGTTCACTAAACCGTGTCAAAAAACAAGTTTAATACAGCTATCAGAAAAAAGTCGCAAGCGATATTCCTATCTATTTGTCCGTATTTTTCATCAAATTTCCTCGTCTTTTCCCTTGATTATAAGCAGAAAACATTTTCTCATAAAAAAATGGCGCTGTCCGAAAACGAACAGCGCCATTAATAAGGGAGCAGAAATTAATATCAGCGAATCAGCAACTTACCGGTGTTTGTGTTATTTCCATCTGTAAGGCGGAAAAGATAAACCCCCTCTAACAGAGTTTGAGAGATAGTATTTACCGCACCGGACTGCATGCGCTGTTTCAGTACCACTTGACCATTCATGTTTATCAGTTCCATGAAAGGCTGTTTCATAGTAGAATTCTGTAGGTCAACTACTACCTGTCCTTGGTTAGAAAATACCTTTACGGTACCAGCTAACTCCCCGATACCGTTCGGTTCCTGCGCTATAATCACCACTTCCTGAGAGGTAATTTCATCTAGGTAGCTGTTGGTCATTTTGCAAATCACATAATAGATATTTGCCGAAGCGAAGTTTGGCACGTATGCAGCGTTGGTCTGCACCGGATTAAAGTCTGCATATCCAGTACCTGATACTACTGTGTACATCCATTGGTAGGTGCAAGGCTGAGTAGCACTGGCGGTAATCGTGTCGCCATATACGCCGACCGTTACCCATTGTGTATCCGTAGGACTAACAGCCAGTTCGAAAGGAATAATCTCTAAATCGGCACCGTTATCTGTACCGGTGATAGCCGGGTCGGTGCTTATTACCCGAATACGATAAGCACTGCCTGCTGCTGCGCTGTTTGGTATCGTAGCAGGGATAGTTCCGATAGCTGAACTGTCGAGTGTTCCGATCTCAGTGGGATTGCTGAAACTGCCGTTTTCATCAGAAAGCTGCGCTTTGAAAACATTGGCACTATTGAATACCGCGTCAGAAGTAAAATCCACATTTACTTGGACATGAGCACTTGCCGAGATCAGGAAAGGTGAGCCGCTGATAGTTGAAGTAGAAATAACCGTTCCATTCTGTACGTCTATTTCTATTTCGTTACTGATTACAGTATCGTTGTATTGATTTACTGAAAGGCAAACTACATAATAGGTACCCGGCGTTGCAAAATTTGGAGTATAAGAAATACCTGTTTCTATAGTTCCGAAACTCGTATAAACGCCGCCGCTGGTCATAGAATATTTCCACTCCTGCGTAGCCGATTGAGAGGCGGTAACCGTGATTGCGGTCCCGCTGGTGTTGCGCATAATCGTTTGAGTAGCCGTAGGTGCTACTGAGTTATGAAACTGATCTACAATCAGGTTCGTGCCGTTATCAGTGCCAAATACTGATGGATTATCTGCAATGACACGAATACGATAGCCCGTTCCTGCCGGAGTGCTGGCCGGGATTGTAGCAGAAATATTTCCTGAGCCGGTAGCGGTGATGGAACCTATATTAGTAGCCGAAGCAAAAGAACCATTCGCGTCAGACAGTTGAGCGCTGAAAATGTTTCCTGCGTTAAAAGCACTGCTAGTGGTATAAGGAACTGAAATAGAAGCATCGGTGGCATGAGGACTAAACTCGAAAGGTGAACCGATAATCGCTCCGGTACTCAAGGTAACCGAGCTAACCGATATCAGCACTTCATTGCTTGTTGCCGTCAAACCATTGATTACACTTTCGCAGATGATATAGTAGTTGCCTGCACTACTAAAATTAGGAGTGTAAGTAGTTCCTGTTTCCACCACTCCAAAACTCGCATACCCGCTTCCACTGGTGGTCGAGAATTTCCATTCGCGTGATGTACCTACCGGTGATTCGGTAACCGTCAACAGACTACCGTTGGAGTTGATTAATATATTTTGAGCAGAAGCCGGTGCTATACCGTTCGCTACTACATTTATCTGCACCTCATTACTGGCTACAGTTAAAGAACCGGGGTAAGAAGATACGCAAACCACATAGTAGGTTCCCGCGGTGCTGAAATTCGGGGTGTAGGTAGTTCCTGTTTCAGCAGTTCCAAAACTAGTGTAGCCGCTTCCGCTGGTCGTGGTGTATTTCCATTCACGAGAGATAGCCGTTGGCGTTTCTGTAACCGTTAGCAGGGTGCCGTTTGTGTTGGTTAATATATTTTGAGTAGTTGTTGGTGCTATGCTGTTGGTCACTACGTTTATCTGTACTTCGTTACTAATCACGGTCAATGAACCGGGGAAAGAAGACACACAAACTACATAGTAGGTTCCCGCGGTGCTGAAGTTAGGGGTATATGTAGTTCCTGTTTCAGCCACTCCAAAACTTGTATAGCCACTTCCGCTGGTGGTAGTGTATTTCCATTCACGCGAAGTAGCCGTTGGCGTTTCTGTAACCGTCAGCAGGGTGCCGTTGGTGTTGGTTAAGATATTTTGAGTAGTAGTTGGCGCTATGCTGTTGGTCACTACGTTTATCTGTACCTCATTACTGGTTACAGCTAAAGAACTAGGGAAAGAAGATACACAAACTACATAGTAGGTTCCCGCGGTGCTGAAATTCGGAGTGTAGGTAGTTCCTGTTTCAGCAGTTCCAAAACTAGTGTAGCCGCTTCCGCTGGTCGTGGTGTATTTCCATTCACGAGAGATAGCCGTTGGTGTTTCTGTAACCGTAAGTAGAGTGCCATTTGTGTTGGTTAATATATTTTGAGTAGTTGTTGGTGCTATGCTGTTAGTCACTACGTTTATCTGCACTTCGTTACTGGTTACAGTATCGTTGTATTGATTTACTGAGAGACATGCTACATAATAGGTGCCCGGCGTTGCAAAATTCGGCGTGTAAGAAATACCTGTTTCTATAGTTCCAAAACTCATATAAACACCGCCGCTGGTGGTGGAATATTTCCATTCTTGTGTAGCCGTTTGAGAAGCGGTAACCGTGATTGCGGTTCCGTTGGTGTTTAGCATAATCGTTTGAGTAGCTGAAGGTGCTACCGAGTTATGAAACTGATCCACAATCAGATCCGTGCCGTTATCAGTGCCAAATACCGATGGATTATCTGCAATGACACGAATACGATAGCGCGTTCCTGCTGGAGTGCTGGAAGGGATTGTAGCAGAAATATCTCCTGAACTAGTAGCGGTGACGGATCCTATATTAGTAGCCGAAGCAAAAGAACCATTCGCGTCGGACAGTTGAGCGCTGAAAATGTTCCCACCGTTAAAAGCGCTGCTAGTGGTATAAGGAACTGATATGGAAGCATCGGTGGCATGAGGACTGAACTCGAAAGGTGAACCGGCAATTGTTCCGGTACTCAAGGTAACCGAGCTAACCGATATCAGCACTTCATTGCTAATTGCCGTCAAACCATTGATTACACTTTCGCAGATGATATAGTAATTGCCTGCACCATTGAAATTAGGGGTGTAGGTAGTTCCCGTTTCAGCCACTCCAAAACTAGTATATCCGCTTCCACTGGTGGTCGAGAATTTCCATTCGCGTGATGTGCCTGCTGGTGATTCCGTAACTGTAAGTAAGTTGCCATTGCTGTTGATTAATATACTTTGAGCAGAAGCCGGTGCTATGCTATTAGCCACCGCGTTTATCTGAACTTCATTACTGGTTACAGTTAAAGAACCGGGGAAAGAAGATACACAAACTACATAGTAGGTTCCCGCGGTGCTGAAGTTAGGGGTATATGTAGTTCCTGTTTCAGCAATTCCAAAACTAGTATAACTGCTTCCGCTGGTGGTAGTGTATTTCCACTCACGAGAAACAGCTGTTGGAGTTTCTGTAACCGTCAGCAGGCTACCGTTGGTGTTGGTTAATATATTTTGAGTAGTAGTTGGCGCTATACTGTTGGTCACTACGTTTATCTGTACTTCATTACTGGTTACAGTTAAAGAACCGGGGAAAGAAGATACACAAACTACATAGTAAGTACCCGCTGTGCTAAAGTTAGGGGTATATGTAGTTCCTGTTTCAGCAGTTCCAAAACTAGTATAACCGCTTCCGCTGGTCGTAGTGTATTTCCATTCACGCGAAGTAGCTGTTGGAGTTTCTGTAACCGTCAGCAGGTTACCGTTTGTGTTGGTTAATATGTTTTGAGCGGTTGCTGGCGCTATGCTATTAGTCACTACGTTTATCTGCACTTCATTACTGGTTACAGTTAAAGAACCGGGGAAAGAAGATACACAAACTACATAGTAGGTACCCGCTGTGCTAAAGTTAGGAGTATATGTAGTTCCTGTTTCAGCAGTTCCAAAACTAGTATATCCGCTTCCGCTGGTTGTAGTGTATTTCCATTCGCGCGAAGTTGCTGTTGGAGTTTCTGTAACCGTCAGCAGGTTACCGTTTGTGTTGATTAATATGTTTTGAGCGGTTGCTGGCGCTATGCTGTTGGTCACTACGTTTATCTGCACTTCGTTACTGGTTACAGTTAATGAACCGGGGAAAGAAGATACACAAACTACATAGTAGGTTCCCGCGGTGCTGAAGTTAGGGGTATATGTAGTTCCTGTTTCAGCAGTTCCAAAACTAGTGTAGCCGCTTCCGCTGGTAGTGGTGTATTTCCATTCACGCGAAGTTGCCGTTGGTGTTTCTGTAACCGTCAGCAGGCTACCGTTGGTGTTGGTTAATATATTTTGAGTAGTTGTTGGCGCTATGCTGTTGGTCACTACGTTTATCTGTACCTCATTACTGGTTACAGCTAAAGAACTAGGGAAAGAAGATACACAAACTACATAGTAGGTTCCCGCGGTGCTGAAATTCGGAGTGTAGGTAGTTCCTGTTTCAGCAGTTCCAAAACTAGTATATCCGCTTCCGCTGGTTGTAGTGTATTTCCATTCGCGCGAAGTTGCTGTTGGAGTTTCTGTAACCGTCAGCAGGCTACCGTTGGTGTTGGTTAATATATTTTGAGTAGTAGTTGGCGCTATGCTGTTAGTCACTACGTTTATCTGTACTTCATTACTGGTTACAGTTAAAGAACCGGGAAAGAAGATACACAAACTACATAGTAAGTACCCGCTGTGCTAAAGTTAGGGGTATATGTAGTTCCTGTTTCAGCAGTTCCAAAACTAGTGTAGCCGCTTCCGCTGGTAGTGGTGTATTTCCATTCACGCGAAGTTGCCGTTGGTGTTTCTGTAACCGTCAGCAGGCTACCGTTGGTGTTGGTTAATATATTTTGAGTAGTTGTTGGCGCTATGCTGTTGGTCACTACGTTTATCTGTACCTCATTACTGGTTACAGCTAAAGAACTAGGGAAAGAAGATACACAAACTACATAGTAGGTTCCCGCGGTGCTGAAATTCGGAGTGTAGGTAGTTCCTGTTTCAGCAGTTCCAAAACTAGTATATCCGCTTCCGCTGGTTGTAGTGTATTTCCATTCGCGCGAAGTTGCTGTTGGAGTTTCTGTAACCGTCAGCAGGTTACCGTTTGTGTTGATTAATATGTTTTGAGCGGTTGCTGGCGCTATGCTGTTGGTCACTACGTTTATCTGCACTTCGTTACTGGTTACAGTTAATGAACCGGGGAAAGAAGACACACAAACTACATAGTAGGTTCCCGCTGTGCTGAAGTTGGGTGTGTATGTAGTCCCTGTTTCAGCAGTTCCGAAACTAGTGTAACCGCTTCCGCTGGTCGTGGTGTATTTCCATTCACGCGAAGTAGCCGTTGGAGTCTCAGAAACCGAAATTGGGTTGCCGTTCGTACTAGTCAATAAATTCTGAATAGCAGATGGAGCAATAGAATTGCTGCAAGGCACAATAGTGATATTAGAACCATTGTCGGAAGCGATTAAAGCCGGATTGCTGCTGACCACTCTAATACGATAACCCGTTCCGGCTGCCGTTCCCGCTGGAATAGTGGCATTGATACTTCCAGAAGAGGTAGCGCTCACCGATCCGATAATTACCGGCGAAGCAAAAGAGCCGGAAGCATTACTTAATTGAGCAGTCACTGTATTCCCTGCATTAAAAGTACCGGTAAGTCCAAAAGGTACCGTCACCGATGCCCCTGCGGAAGCAGATACATAATAGGTCAGCGGGCTGATTGTGTTCGTAGCAATCGAAGGGTTATAAATAGCCTCGAAATCATCTATCCAAAAAGCGCTGCCCGATACTCCACCCGTCTGGCTGGCGCTGCTGGTACAAGCTATCAGAATATATTCCGGTGTCCGGTTATCTACATAAACGAGTGGAAAAGACGCTCTGGTCCAACTGCCGACCGTTGCGGTTGAACCGGCCCACTGTCCACGTGCTATAATGTTTACCGTGCTGTCCAAATGATTGCCATTCACCGGGGTTTCGGGTGTATAGGCATTGCCCACATGAAGGCGAGCCTCTACTCCCGGATAATCTGAGCCCGAGGGAGTATAACGATACCAGAAAACCAGACTATCCGGTCTTCCTGTAAATGTCATTCGGTAATCGGAGTTTGATGGAATAGTGTGGATATATCCTTCTGTCTTTGAAAAAGAAGGTGCCTCCACCTTTCCGGTGGTCATGGAGCCATTCACTACAATTCCAAAAACGTTGCCGGTCAATATCTTGGCACAAGCCGTTCCTCCGTGAGGGTTGGTCGTATCTTTGAAGCAAGTTTGCGGTCCCGTGGCGGCATTGCCTCCTCCGGTCTTGTTTGAATTCCATTGGGTAGGCTCAACAGTGGCACCAGAACCAGTCCAGGTTTCCATATTACCATTCGTAATGGTCGTTTGGGCAAACAGACATAGGCAAGCAACACTTGCCAATACACTCATTGTAAACTTTTTCATTTGCTATTTTTTTGTGGTCAAATACTATGCGAACTTAGAAAATCTCAAAACATATCCTCCCAAACAAAAAAGCCCCCTGTTTATAGGAGGCTTTTTTGGTGAAAGCTTTAGAAAGTGATCTGGATTGGATTCGAACCAATGACCCACAGCTTAGAAGGCTGTTGCTCTATCCAACTGAGCTACCAGACCCTGAATTTCAGCGGCGCAAATATGCTTAAATCAACCGATAATTCAACCGCTATTTTGAAGATATAAGTATTTATGGAAGGCAAGTAAACAAAACTGAGCTTTTAGGTTGAATAAAAACAAAAGCCTTAAAGACGAACGAATCACGAACACCGAATCATGAATCACGATTTACATCCTACAAAAAGCCCCGCCAGACAGCTATCGGAACGGGACTTTGGGTTTTATAAACTACAAAAGTCTTTGAAACTTTTGTTTTTGAATAGCCTTTAATTATTTGAAAGCAGCTATAAGCTGCCATTCTTGCGGGACGTAGGCAAATAGCCTAAGCCCAGTTGGGGGTTTTGGTCCAGAGGTCTAAAACGAGTTGTGTAGGTAGCATTTTGTTTGATTTTGAGGTTAAAAAATGGATTTATGATAGAGCCTTGAAGGCGATGTTTTCGATGATTTTAACATAAAAACAGAAAGATTTCGAGGCGAGCGTCTCCTATTTTGAAAAACAGACATCCTATTTTTGAAATCAGATGTCAAAGTTGAGGAGGCAGACGTCAAACCTGACGAGTTAGACATACAACCTGACGAGTTAGACGTCAAAGTTGACGAGTTAGACATACTACCTGACGAGGAAGACGTCAAACCTGACAAGATGTATGTCAAAGCTGAGGGGTTAGACGTCAGAGCTGACGAGTTAGACATACAACCTGAGGGGTTTGACATACAACCTGACGAGGAAGACGTCTTGGTGGATGAAAAATACTTGACCTCCGAATGCTGCAAATGCAGAACGGTGATGGCAGGTTTTCTAAATATTAAAAGGGTATGGGTGGCAAAACTGCTTACCACAGCACCAAAGATAACTGGTGTTTGAGAGGAGAAAAAGAATTTTTGTTTGTAGAAAAAACCATTTTGTGCGGATGATTTTTTAATCTATGCTTAAACAAAAATAGCCTCAGTTTTTAATTCAACGAATATTTATTAAATTTTTTTGAGGCTTTGGCAAAATAAAAAAAGCCTCCCGCATAATTGCGGGAGGCTTTGTATTACTGCTAACAGTGAGCTGTCAGCCGTGAACTGATTCTTACATCATTCCACCCATTCCGCCGGGCATTCCGCCGCCCATGCCGCTCATGTCCATGCCAGCACCTTTGGGTTCTGGTTTGTCCACGATTACTGCTTCTGTTGTCAACAACATAGAAGCAATCGAAGCTGCATTTTCTAATGCGATACGAGTTACTTTGGTAGGATCAATAACGCCTGCTTTCTTCAAGTTGGTGTATTCATCAGTACGGGCATTGTAACCGAAGTCATCTTTGCCTTCACGAACTTTCTGAACCACAATCGAACCTTCTAAACCAGAGTTAGCGATGATTTGACGAAGAGGCTCTTCAATAGCTCTGCGGATAATGGCGATGCCGGTTGTTTCGTCATCGTTTTCGCCTTTCAGTTTTTCTAAAGAAGATTGTGCGCGGATGTAAGCTACACCACCACCGGCAACAATACCTTCTTCAACCGCTGCGCGTGTTGCATGCAATGCATCATCTACACGGTCTTTCTTTTCTTTCATTTCAACTTCAGTTGGAGCGCCGATGTAAAGCACCGCTACACCACCAGAAAGTTTAGCCAAACGCTCTTGAAGCTTTTCTTTGTCGTAATCGGAAGTTGTTTTTTCGATTTGCGCCTTGATTTCTTCGATACGAGCTTTGATTTGGTCAGCTTCGCCCTTACCGTTCACAATCGTTGTGTTGTCCTTGTCAATAGATACTTTCTCAGCAGTTCCAAGGTAAGTGAAGTCAGCGTTCTCTAACTTGTAACCCATTTCTTCGCTGATTGAGATTCCACCAGTCAAGATAGCGATGTCTTTCAACATCTCTTTTCTGCGATCGCCAAAGCCCGGAGCCTTCACAGCACAAACCTTTATGGTTCCACGCAGTTTGTTCACCACCAAAGTAGCTAAGGCTTCGCCTTCTACTTCTTCAGAGATAATCAAAAGTGGACGTCCGCTTTGAGCTACCTTCTCAAGGATAGGAAGCAATTCGCGCATGTTGCTGATTTTCTTTTCGTAAATCAGGATGGCAGGATTTTCCAATTCTGCTTCCATGCTTTCGGTGTTGGTCACGAAGTAAGGAGAAGAATAACCACGGTCGAACTGCATACCTTCTACGGTCTTCACTTCGGTTTCGGTTCCTTTCGCTTCTTCTACAGTGATAACGCCTTCAGTGCCTACTTTCTTCATCGCATCGGCAATCATCTTTCCGATTTCGTTGTCGTTGTTGGCAGAGATAGAAGCTACTTGCTCAATCTTGCTGAAATCTTTTCCAACGTTCTCAGACTGCTTCTTCAGGTTCTCAACAATAGCTCTAACAGCCTTGTCAATACCACGCTTCAAATCCATTGGGTTTGCACCGGAAGCCAAAGCCTTCAAGCCCGGACCAACAATAGCTTGCGCCAAAACCGTAGCCGTAGTGGTTCCATCACCAGCCTGATCGGCGGTTTTAGAAGCTACTTCTTTGGTCATTTGAGCACCCATGTTTTCGATAGGATCTTCCAGTTCAATTTCCTTTGCAACGGTTACACCGTCCTTAGTGATTGTTGGAGCGCCATACTTTTTGTCAATGATAACGTTGCGACCTTTAGGCCCCAAGGTTACTTTCACTGCATTTGCCAATTTGTCAACGCCGGCTTTCAATTTGTCGCGAGCGTCGGTTTCAAATAAAATTTGTTTTGCCATTTTGTTTTGATTTTAAATTTTAGAAAATGAAAAATGAGATCAAACGATTGCGAAAATGTCTGATTCGCGCATGATCAGGTAGTCCTGACCGTCCACTTGGATTTCAGTACCAGAGTACTTGCCATAAAGGATGGTGTCTCCTGCCTTCACAGTAACAGGCTCATCCTTCTTTCCCGGACCCGCTGCGATAACGGTTCCTCTTTGTGGTTTTTCTTTAGCTGAATCGGGAATGATAATTCCTCCAGCGGTTTTTGTTTCGGCTTCTGCCGGCTTTACCAGAACTCTGTCTGCCAAAGGCTTAACTTTTACGTCGGTTGTTGCTTTTGCTTGCGCCATGATTTAATGGTTTTAATTGTTTAAAAAATTTTAGCTGATAGTCCAGATCAGCCGCTTTTTAGCGGATGCGAATGTAGCATTATTCGTGCCAATAGCCTTGAGCAGCAGGAAACTGCTTTTTTGTCTGAATGTGGCGGAAAATATTGCCGTTGGCATGACAACTTTGCATTAAAAGGCTTGAAAGACATCAATCCACCTGCCTAATCTTCCGAATGTTTCTATTGTTGTTCTATGATATTAGTTGATAATCGGAACAATACTGACCCTTACTTGAATCTTGCCTTGGAGGAATATCTGATTCGCCATATTGACTGTCAGCAGGACGATTATGTACTATTTTATATCAATGAGCCGTGTATTGTGCTGGGGAAAAACCAAAGTATATATAAGGAGGTCAATTTTGAATATTTAAGGAATGGACGCCTGAAATTGGCGCGCCGAATCACTGGCGGAGGGACTGTTTATCACGACGCGGGCAACCTCAGCTTTTCCTTTATATCCAAATTTGCAGACGATAAGGTAAATAACTACCGCTACTTTAACAGGCCAATTGTGGAGGGCTTAAGAAAGGTGGGCCTTAAAGCAGAAATGGATGCGCGGAATAATATACTGCTAAACGTGAAAAAGATTTCGGGCAGCGCTCAATTCACCGACCGAAAGAATATTATCAGCCACGGACACTGCTTTTGATTCTAATTTACCCGAACTCCGCGCTTGCCTACGGGAAAACGAATTTCAGATAGAAACCAAGGCAGTGAGTTCGGTCAGGAGCTCCGTCATGAATATCAAGGAGGCATCCGGCCATTTCAAATCTTTGGAAGAGCTAAGGCAGCAATTGATTAAAGAGTTGGACGCAAACACAACCCTTCAATTGAGCGAGGCCCAGTGGAATGAGGTAAATCAAATAGCAGATGAAAAGATGAGTTCGTTTGAGTGGATTTATGGAAGAAGTCCCATCACTATAATAAAGAAAGACGATGTGGAGATTGAAGTAGAATATGGCATCGTCCAATCGCTAAAAGGAATTGGTGAAAGGAATGTAAAACTGATTGGGGCGAAGTATGAATACTCTGAAATCCAAAAGGCCTTAAACGACGACCTTAATCAGGCTGAAATACTACAAAGGGTATTCTAAGCCCAGCTACTCCGTGGAAGAAAGCATTGGCTTTAAGGAAGGGTTCCAATTATTATCGCGTTTCCCGTCTATGTATTTAGCTACAAAAGCATCTTTAATACCCATCTTACGAATGTCAAACATAAACTCCTTGGCTGCGTCTTCATCAGTAAAGTATCCAATATTATAGCGATTCAATCCATTGGCTTTCTCATGATTGATACATCGCGGCTCATTGAGAGCGCCACTAAAGTCGAATTGTTTATAAGCACCTATTTGTACCTTGTAAGCCACCCCCATCGTCGGAACTGAGGTGGATTCGGAAGAAGTAGAGACTACTTTTCTTACCGCTCCTTTTTTCGCGTGGGCTTTTGGAGATGTTGATGGATCTCCTTTCAATACAGCGTTTTCCTGTTGCAGAGCCATAATCATTGAATCGCAAAAACTTGCTTTTTTGCCCATTTCATTTTGTATCAAGGTCGAAGCTATTAAATCCTTGTTTAGAGATTGTAACTCGACGCTACTTGAATCTATTTTTGTCTGAAGGGCTACCATAAGGGCATGATAGCTCTCTATATCATTCAGATAGTTTCTCAATTCCTTTTTCAATTGCTTTTTCTCTTCATTCGACAGAGACTGCGAAATAATATCACAATTAAAACAGGAAAGAAACAAGAAGAAGATAAATGTCTTTTTCATAATGACCGCAAAACTTTTCGCTTTCAAACCAAAGATAGCTTTGCAGATATTATCAACCTATCATTATTTTCACAAAATATAAACAAGGTATCGTATTTTGTGCTCTTAACTTTACAGATTCATGCACCAGATAGAAAACGGTTTACTGCGTGTGAAAGCCCGAGAATATGGAGCGGAACTCACTTCGCTTTACGATTTAAGAAGTAAAACGGAAAGACTATGGCAGGCAGATGAAGCCATCTGGGGATGGCATGCTCCTGTACTTTTCCCGGTAGTCGGTCGCTGCCTAAACGATGAAATAAGAATCAATCAGCGGACATTCAAAATGGAAAAACACGGATTTGCCCGACGTTCCACTTTCCGGCTGTTGGAACTAAGTGATTCTAAAATGGTTTTTTCCCTTACGTCAGACAAGGACACCCTTCTTTCCTACCCCTATCTATTTGAATTTCTGATCAGCTATCGGCTAGAGGCACACTGTTTACTGGTTTCCTACGAAGTGGTCAACAAGGACGACCAAGACATCTATTTTTCTTTAGGTGGACATCCAGCCTTTGCCGCGCCACTATATAATGACGAAAATTATGAGGACTATTATCTGGAATTTGAACAGACCGAAAATGTATTCCGTCATAAGCTAAACCAAGATGGTTTCTTTACTGGAGAGAAAGACCTAGTCCTGAACCAGGAACGAACTATCAACCTAAAGAAGGACATATTTAAAAATGATGCACTGATTTTTGAAGGACTGAAATCCAATTCGGTCACCTTGAAATCCAAGAAACATCCGCATTATGTCAAAATGAATTTCGATGGATTTCCCTTCCTCGGTATCTGGGCCAAAGAAAATGCACCGTATGTGTGCATAGAGCCTTGGAAAGGCTGTGCAGATACGAAAAATAGACCAGTGGATATTTCAAATAAAGAAGGTATAGTTTTATTGGAAACCGGTAAAACCTTTTGCATTACTTATAAAATAGAAATTGGATAAAATGTACAATTTGGCATTTCAATAATTCCTCTTTACTTTTGTTGTAATTAAACGTCCTAAATATGAGTTCAATATATCAACCCAATCAAGAGCAAGAAACTGATCTTTTAGAACAGGTAGACATTGAAAAGAAGATTATTATTCATAATGACGATATCAACACCTTTGAATGGGTGATTGAAACTTTGGTTGAAGTTTGTAAGCATAACAAACCGCAGGCGGAGCAGTGCGCATACATCATTCATTATAAAGGAAAATATGCTGTGAAACATGGCTCATACAATACTTTGAAGCCCATGAAAGATCAAATCACTGACCGAGGTATTGATGCTACAATAGAATAGCTGACCCGATTTATCTCTTTCTTCACAAGCAAACGTTCAAATCTTTTGCAAAGGTTTAACGGTGTACTACGTACATAAGAATTAGTTTTATCCAATCATTAATTAAATAGTTGACAGATGAAAAATAAAGTCTTGACCGCACGCGATATGATATACTCTCTACCACAGCGACTGAAGAAAGAGAAAGTTCAGGACAATGCGCTGCACCGTTTTCATTTAAAGCTAGATGGAGTCAACGGGGGTAATTTCACCGTCACATTAAAAAACAAGGAAGTCGTAATTCTGGATGGACTAGTGGATGAGCCTACCTGCGAGATCAAAGCATCGGCCAAAGCCTTTGAGGACTTGCAACAAGGAAAAGGAAACCCTGCCATGCTTTTTATGATGGGGAAAATTAAAGTTTCCAACTTGAATGAGGTTCTAAAGTTTGTTGAATACTTTGACCGGATCATCTAAACATAAAACCATAACTAAAAAAACATGATGAGCCAGACTCAACTTATAAAGACATTTACCCTCACCGTTATTATTGTCCTGTCGTCTATAGTAACTTTTGCGGGTGATGTAGATAAGGCCTTTAAATATCTCAATACCGGTGATTATATCAATGCAATAAAATATCTCAATGAAGCATACAGAGATGAGCCTGAAAATGTAGCCGCTAATTACGGGCTTGCCAAGTACTACTCTCTTCGTGACAACAAGTCTTTTAATCTGGATTCCGCCAACAGTTACATTATCAGAGCAGCGAATAAAATACCCTTGAATCCAAACGAGAAACAAACAAAAAAATACCTCGCTCTGGGAGTGCGTGATTACACCATTGAGACTTTAAAGCGAGATATTAACCGCGCGGCATATTCTAAATGTGAAGAAGAAAATAGCGAAGACGCCTATCAGCATTTCATTAACCTTTATACCGACCAAGGCTATCTGGACAAAGCCATCAACATGCGTAACCAGTTAGCCTATATTAGTGCAAGAGCCAAAAACGAACCAGAAGCTCTGCTCGTATTTATCAATAAATATCCTAAGTCCAATGAATATAAAGAGGCAAAAGAACTTTACGAAAAGCTACTTTACGAAAAAATCACCGCTGACCATTCTTATTCTTCCTATAAAAATTACCTCGACTCTTATCCTACCGGAGCCTATGTGAAAGAAGCACATCGCCTTTATCAGGAAAAGCTGTTGGATTATTATAACCAAAAACATGATCTCGATTCATACAATGATTTTTTAAAAAAATATCCCAACCATATTTCACGGCCAGCTATAGAAGACAGTATTTACGTCATTGCCACCGCTTCTGGAACTAAAGAATCTTTTGCAGACTTCATCAATCATTACAAGGACAACAGCCATATTCGTGAAGCTTGGGAGAATCTCTATCTCCTTTATACGATGGATGCTACGGAAGACCTTTATCGCCAATTTATGGAGGAGTTCCCTGAATACCCCGATCGTGCCAGAGTTGCAAAAGACATGGAACTCGCCCATATTGACTTGAAGCCATATCAGCAAGGTGACAAATGGGGATATGCCGTTCAGCCAACGAAAGACTCTATCTCCATTATTATTCCTTTTCAATATGAAGAAGCCTACGATTTTCATTGCGGTTTAGCAGCCGTCCGACTTAAACCCTGCTCAGACCGCTGTACTTACTTCTACATTGACAAAACAGATCACCGGGCTATTATACGCGACTTTAATTATGCAGGTGATTTTGCGGATGGGTATGCCGTGGCCGGTACCGGTAATTGCGAAGAAGATTCATGTCTCTATGGCATTATCAATAAATCAGGCACCTGGGTGGTACCTCCGTCTTACGATGAACTCAATGACCCAACCGAAGGGCTTTACCTCGTTTCTAAAAATGAACGGTATGGTTTTATAAATCATTCCGGTAAAATCGCAATCTCTATTCGTTATTCAGATGCGGTCCCCTTCAGTGAAGGAGTCGCGGCGGTTGCGCTTGACTCCAACTGGTTTTTTATTGACCATGCCGGTGTACAGCTTTTTTTCGATGGATTTCACAATGTTTCTTCATTTCACGACAGCCTTTGTGCCGCAACTAAAGATGGCATCAATTGGGGTTATATAAATAAAGAGGGCATCTTTGTCATCCAACCTCTCTATGAATCCGCAGAAAACTTTGAAAATGGTTACGCTATTATTTCTAAAAGGGAACGCGACCCTAAATACAAATCGCTGACCACTTCTGTCCGGTACCGGATTGACAAAAAGGGAAAAGTCATTGAAAAACTAACGGCTCCAAAAACGGAGAAGCCTACTAGTAAGAAGAGAAGAAAGAAGTAGGTTTTCCGTAAAGTTACTATCCCATATTTTGGGAAATGGTTTTCTATACCTAGAATAGTAGGTAGAACTGATTTCCTTCTTTACGGATAATAGGCTCCATCCCGTACGCCGCCTTAATATTTTCCTTGCTTAGAACATCCTCTTTTCCACCGGAGGACATTATCCTCCCTTGATTCATCAGAACTAGGTAATCTGCAAACTTCGCCGCAAGATTTAAGTCATGCACCACGGCCACAATGACTAAATCCTTAGCTTTAAGAAGTTCCAAAGACTTTTGCATAAAATCAAATTGGTAATGAATGTCCAGCGAGGTAAGCGGTTCATCCAACAACAAATACCGGAATTTGCCTTTGATAGGATACCAGATTTGTGCAGCAACTCTTGCAAACTGCGTTCTTTGTTTTTCTCCTCCACTTAACGTCATATAATTTTGATCCGCCAGCCTCTTTACATCAAAAAAAATCATAGCCTCTTCACAAGCAGCATAATCCTTTTCAGAAGCGTCTCCGCTAAAATGAGGATACCTTCCCATCATCACAACCTCCTGCACTCTTAATGGAAACGCTAGTTCAATATTCTGAGATAAAACCGAACGGATACACGCGAGTTCAGCAACAGATTTTTGGCGAATATTTTCCTTATCATAAAATACCGCTCCATTTTCAGCTTTAAGTTGGTTGGAAAGAATTTTTATTAAAGTTGATTTGCCTGCTCCATTAGGTCCGATAATAAGATTCAACTTTCCAGGAAAAAATGTAATGGAAACTTGTTCTAGCAGTCTCTTTGATCCAACACTATAAGTAATGTTTTCTGCCCTAAGCATCTTAAAGAAAATAATATTTCCTCCTCAACAAAAAAATAAAAACTGGTACCCCTACCACCGAAGTAATGATTCCTATCGGCAATTCGGCCGGTCTTAGAAGCATTCTTGAAATCAAATCGGCCATGCTTAGCATTATGCCTCCCAGAAGTGCGCTATGACGAAGTAGGTGCCGATTGTCTGAACCATGAAGCATTCTAAGTAAATGGGGCACGACAAGGCCAACAAAACTGATAATCCCTACAAAAGCGGTGGCCACAGATATCATCACCACGTTAACCCCCAGTACATAAATCTTCAGGCGTTTAATATTAGTGCCCAAAAGTTGTGCTTCCTCCTCTCCTATCATTAAAGCATTCAATCCTTTGGCAAAGCGAAAAGCAACCAAGCCACTTAAAACAGTCGAAATGCCAACGATGATAACCGAATGCCAATTCGCGCCTGAAAGAGTCCCAAGCCCCCAAAAGGTGATGGAACGAGCCTGTGGATCGCGGGCGATATAAGAAAGAAATCCAACCCCGCTCATAAACAAAGCATTGATTGCTATACCGGTAAGCAGAACCGCAACAATTGAACTCTTTCCTTGTTCCCTCGATTGCGAGAGTATAAATACAAGTACCGTAGATACTATAGCTCCGGCGCATGCTGCCAATGGCAAAGTCCATTCTCCCGTATTGAACTTAAACAAAGCTCCCAACACAAAATATAGAGACGCGCCAAAGGCTGCACCACTAGATGTTCCTATCAGTCCTGGTTCCACTATCGGATTACGAAATAAAGCCTGCATCAGCGTCCCCCCCATAGCTAAACTTGCACCGACAAAAATACATAGAAGTGCCCGTGGCAGACGAATCTCCAGAAATATCCTTTCGTTAAGACTCATCACACCTATCTCTGAAAAATATTTTTGGATAGATGAACCAATTTCCTCCACAGAAATATTTACCGCACCAAAGCGAATAGAAAACAGAGTCGTCATTACAAGTAGTATCAATAATAAAAGGGTGATAGTCCTTTCTTTATTCTTATTCAGCATCCTGATGAATTAACTTTTGAAGCATCAGTGTATTCTCTCCTGTTCTCGGTCCAAAATAAACAAGGTCGTGTTCTTCCACCCTGTAAATACGATTATTTTGTGCAGCTTTCGTACCCGATACTCCCGGAAGCTCTTTGATTTTCTCATTTGTGCCCAACCGGTCATACCCAAAATCAGTCAGGATAATTACATCCGGGTCAGAAGCAGCTACTACTTCCGCAGATAGTTGCCTCATACCTTTTTCATCTGTGACAGCCATTTCACCACCGGCCCATTCAATCATTCGGGCAGCTGTACTCTTTTTGGTCATTACCAGAAATACATTGGATGCCTGTCCAAAATGTATGACCAATACCTTCACCGTTTGCTTATATTTTTTTGAATTATCCAACGCCAAACTCATGTCTCTGTCAAGTTTTGCACAAAGCGAATCCGCCTCCTTTTCTTTATGAAAATAGACACCCATTTCACGCATCATAATCTTTGTACTGTCAATGGTAGTTCCGCTTGAAAACACTTTCATAGGAATTTTCAGTTGCTCCAATTGCCTCACTACATGTTCAGGACCAATATTGTTATCGTGCAAAATGAGTGTTGGCTTCGCCGCCATAATCCCCTCCAAGCTCAAAGCCCGGTGATAGCCTACGGTAGGAAGTTGTTTTATCTCTGGGGGATAGGTGCTTGAAACATCTACTGCCACTATATCTGCCTCTGCACCTAGCGCAAAAATAATTTCGCTGTATTGCTTGGCTATACATACTATCCGCTCCCGGTGTTCCTCCTTTATGTCTGCATTTCCAAATCGTCCGCAGGAAGCAAGAACAAAAGAAAGGCTGCATAAGAATAATATCCTTGTCATGGTTTTAATTTAAAAAATGGGAGGCTACCATAGAATGTAGCCTCCCGTTTAGAGTTAGAAGATGTATTTAAGATTTACTCCTCCAAAGAAGTTTACCTTCCTCGGTGCCGGCAAGTATGCATCTGGCAATTGATTCAGGAATACCATTTGGTAGTAATGTGAACTGGTAATATTATTAGCTCCAACGTATGCCTCTATACCATAGTGCTTAGCAAATACTCTTTGAAATCCAATCTTCGCATTCAGTAGGTGATAGCTGGATGTTCTATTCGCGTTGTCAGACGTGTAGAAAATAGCATCTCGGAAAGAATAGGTAATATTAGCGTATAAGCCCGGTTTAGTATAAAAGTCCAAACCTGCATTGAACGTAACCGGTGGTACTCCGGCCACACTGTTCTTGCTATAGTCCACCTCTACTACTGATTTCTTGTCGGCACTTAATTGCTGGTATTTAAAATCACCATATCTGAAATAGGAATAGGCCAAATTGGCGAATGGA